>JAISPA010000111.1 GCA_031275255.1 Acidaminococcales bacterium
AGCAATTTGGATATTTTTTCCAGCCGCGCAAAGTCCAGCGAAGGATCGCCTTTGAACTTGTACGCCCCGTGGCTGGTGCCTATGGCGATCGCCAAAGAATCGACGCCGGTCCGTTCGACAAACTCAACAGCCTGATCGGGATCGGTGTAAGTGGCGTCCTTGGCGCTGACCTTCACGGCGTCCTCCACGCCGGCCAGCTTGCCAAGCTCGGCTTCGACCACGACGCCGCGGGCGTGGGCGTATTCCACTACCTTTTTCGTCAAAGCGATATTTTCTTCGTAAGGATATTTCGAGCCGTCGATCATGACGGAACTAAAGCCGCCGTCCACACAGGATTTGCATATATCAAAACTATCGCCGTGGTCAAGATGCAAACAGATCGGCAGATTGGAATCCTCCAGGGCCGCTTCGACCAATTTAACCAGATAAACATGTTTGGCGTATTTGCGCGCGCCGGCGGAAACCTGCAGGATGAGAGGAGAACGCTCTTGTTTGGCTGCGTCGACTATCCCCTGGATGATCTCCATATTGTTGACGTTGAAAGCGCCTACGGCGTACTGGCCTTCATAGGCTTTTTTGAACATTCCGGTTGTTGTTACTAACGGCATTTCCATTCCCCCTTAAAAATTTTAATCACCGACTGACCCGGCTAACCTTGGGCGGCGCCGGACTTCCCGCGGGATGAAGCCCCGTTCAATAAAACCCTGTTCAAATGCTGTGAAAATGGGCAAAAAACCGCTGCCTTTATTATAACATAACCGTAACTTTAAAATGATAAGAGCGGCGAAAATATTGCAAAAGACAATTTTATCACAGGTTTGGCCGCTTTAAGGTGTCCGCACAAAGGCGGCGCAAGCCCTTACCTTGTTGCACTCCGACATCAATGTTTGCGAAAACAAGCGCCGAAAGGCCAATCCTGAACTGGTGGCAAGCAAAAATAACCGCCCCCCGGCGACAAAACGTACGCGAGAAAGCTGAAAATATCGATACGCCGGGCAGGCAAGTCAAAACACGGCATGTTATGTGGCGGGATTTTTCATTGACAAACGGGGAAAAAATGGTAAAATATAATATGATTAAACATATATAAATAATATGTTTAATTTCGCCTCTGTCTGGCCGGACGCCATTCAACCGCAAAGGAGCTGTATTTTGATGAAAATAACTCAGGTGGAAATTTTCCATGTACACAGGCTGCCCAATTCAGGGCAAAGACCCGTCTTGACACGCATAGACACCGACGAAGGGATATACGGCATAGGCGAGGCGGGCATGGCCTACGGCGCGGGCGGCAGCGCCGCCGCGGCCATGATCAAGGATCTGGCGCCGCTTATCATCGGACTTGACCCTTTTGATACGGAAAAAATCTGGAAAAAACTGTTCAAAAAAACTTTCTGGGGGCAGGGCGGCGGCACGGTTGTTTTTTCCGGCATCAGCGCCATCGACCTGGCTTTGTGGGACATAAAGGGAAAGGCGCTGTCTTTGCCTTTGTATAAGCTTTTGGGCGGCAAATGCAGAAAAGACCTGCGCGTCTACGCCTCGCAGCTGCAATTTGGCTGGGGGCCGAAAAGGGAACCGAAGGGGGAAAAGGAGCAGTACGCGGAGGAAGCGCGCAAAGCCCTGGCCGACGGGTACGACGCGGTAAAAGTCGACGTTCTGGCGCTTAACCGGTCCGGAAGCACGGAAAACGTGCATCTGGAAGGCCCTTTGCCCAATCCTGTGGTAAAACTGGGCGTGGAAAGAGTGAGGGCGATAAGGGAAGCGGTAGGGGAAGACGTGGACATCATAGTGGAAAACCACGCCAATACCGATATGGTCAGCGCCGTCCAATTCGCGCGGGCGCTGGAAGAATACAACATATTCTTTTATGAGGAAATCAACACGCCGCTCAATCCTTCGCTCTTGAAAAAGGCCAAAGAGAAAATAAGCATACCCATCGCCTCCGGCGAGCGGATATACACGCGCTGGGGATACCTGCCGTATTTCGCCGACCGCTCAATCGACGTGGCCCAGCCGGACATCGGCTCCTGCGGCGGCCTGTCGGAATTTAAAAAGATCGCGGAGCTGGCGCACGCTTTTGAAATTACCATCCAGGCGCACGTCGCCGGCACGGGCGTCGCCGAAGCGGCGGCGATACACGCCGAAACCGCCATACCGAATTTCTGCATACATGAGCATCACCAGAAAACATTGCTGCCGGAATACATCGAATTGTGCGAATACAACTACCAGCCGGACAAGGGGCGCTATGCCGCGCCGGAACTGCCCGGCCTGGGGCAGGAAATAACGGCGAAAGTCTATGAAAAATCGGATCGGCTGCTCGTAAAATAGCACCTTGCAACACCTAAAGATTGTCAGCGAACGGCGAGGATTTTTTCGCCGGGCAAGGCGCGAAATGCAGGCGAACCCCGCAGAATGTTTGCCCCCCCTTGGCACATTCGGCATTTGGCCGTCCCTGCCCTTCAAAGGTTCGGCGAGGCTTTGCCACACCGCCCGGCGGGAAAAGAGCGGCGTTTGGTAAACTTTCAGGTGTTACGGGGTACTATGGCGCCTGGCAAAGCGCGCGGCCCGCTGCGCCCGCCGGCCGGCGGTGCGCCGCGCCGACAGGGGGGCAGGGCGGCCGGTTTGTGATAAATATCTTGAAAGCAGTTCTCACTTTAAAATACCAACCGCACGAACAGGAGGCTTTGCTGTGAGCGCTTTTTCAGTCAAATGGCGGCAGGCGCGGGGGGGTCCGCGCAAAATACTGGTTGCCGCCGGATTTGCCGTCTCTTTTTGCAAACGGATCGCCGCCGTGCTTATTTTCCTGACGGCCTGGGAACTTTTGCCGCGCTTAGGGGCGATCGATTACTTTTTTCTGCCGCCATTTTCCATCGTTGTCAAAACAATTTACGGGATGCTGATCGACGGCGAATTGTTTGTACACCTGGCCGCCAGCCTGCGGCGGACGCTGACCGGGTTCACGCTCGGGGTAAGCGCTTCCGTTTCGGCGGGCCTTTTGATCGGCTGGTTCAAAACAGTGGAGAAATTCGCCGATCCCTTGTTGCAGGCTTTCCGCCAAACATCCGCCCTGGCGCTTTTTCCCGTGTTCATACTTTTTTTCGGCATAGGCGAGGTGTCAAAGGTCGCGATAATCTATTGGGGCGTACAGTGGCCGATCCTTTTGAACACCATTTCCGGTGTTAAAAACGTTGACCCGCTCCTGATAAAATCCGCCCGTTCCATGGGCGCATCCAATCTCACGATATTTTTCCGGGTGGTGATTCCCGCCTCCCTCCCTTATATATTTACCGGCGCGCGCCTGAGCGCCACCACTTCCATCCTGATACTCATCGCCGCCGAAATGGTCGGGGCGAAAGCGGGGATAGGGTTCCTGGTGTTCGACGCGCAGCAGAAATTTGAAATCCCCCGTATGTACGCCGGTATTCTCCTGATGTCCGTCTTGGGGTTTACCGCCAACTATTTGCTGTTGTTTCTGGAAAGAAGATACACCTCCTGGAAACAGGAGCTTATGCCCCGCAACTGAAAATTGATTTGACCAGGCGTTCATGCGGCGGGACAGGCGGGTTTCGCCGCCTGTCAGCCGGGCAAGCGCCGGATTTGGCGGCAGGCGGCCGCCCTTCTGCTTCCGCCGCCGATGGCGGCGAGGGCCTTGGTATCAGATCGGTTCAGTATTCAAATAACAAAAATTTAAAAGGACAGGTGATTATTGATGTTGAGAAAACAGGGAAAAATTCTGCTTATGCTGCTTTTGGCGGGCGTTGTGGCCCTCGCCGCCTTGGCGGCGGGCTGCGGCGGCTCAAACGCCGCAAAAGACGGCAAGCCGAAATTCGTCAACGGCAAACTCGACAAGCCTTTTAACCTCAAAGTTCCGACCATGTCCGGGTTCAATGAAATCTATATAGGCGAAAAACTGGGTTTTTACAAAGAAGTCGGCCTGAACATTGATTATACCGGTTCCATGACCGGCAGCATGCTGGCGCAGTCGGTGATAAAAGGCGACAATCATCTTTTCGGCACAGGGCACGTGCTGACGATCGCCAAGGCGCGCGAGGGCGGGGCGAAACTGAAAATGGTGCTGCAAGGCTCTTTCGACGATCCCGATCCGCGCAAGACCCACATGACCTACCTGGTCAAAGAGGACAGCCCGATAAAGGAAGCCAAAGACCTTATCGGCAAAAAGGTTTCCATCAACTATCTGGGGAGTTGCGCGGAACTCTTGTTTTCCGAATATCTGCGGCAGAACGGGCTTAAACGCGACCAGGTGGAATGGGTGGTGATGGCGGACAATCAGGCGGAGAACGCCTTGCGCCAGGGCAATATTGACGTGGCCGGCATACACAACGTGTTTACCCTTTCCGCCATGAAACGCGGCGGTGTGCGCCCGCTGGTCAATACCTGGACAATCGGCACCAACGCGGGCAACGGCCCGGCCAGTTCCTATTCCACCCGCGCGTTCAGCGAAGACTTCATAAAGGAAAATCCCGACATTGTAAAAGCCTATATCGCCGCGACGGTAAAAACGCAGCATTGGATAAACAAAAATTACGACCAGGCGATACAAATGGCTGCCGAATATTTAAAAATCGACAAAGACAAAGCCGGCGGCACCAGGTTCCCGGACGACAACGCCATTGACCCGGCCAAGGTTAACTTCTGGATAAAAATGATGGAAGACAACGGCTTTGTCAAGCCTGGAACGGTAAAATTTGACGAAGTATGCACCAACGCGCTCAATCCGTATATCAGCGGCGAAGTAAAGGAAAGCACTTGAATTTTGCCCGGACGCGCCCGCTTTTTTGACGGTGGCCCTCTCTGATGGGCTTTGCCCGTCCCCGGTTGGGCGGGCTTGCCCATCCCCGGTTGGCTGCGCCGGGCGGCAAAATTTACTTTAGCCGGCCAAGGCATACCCCGCGCCCGTCATTGCGAGGCCTCCATGGCCGAAGCAATCCATTTGCGGTCAGGGCTGTACTGTTTCCCGCCGCGCCGCTTGAAACGCGCCGATCGAGGGCATTGAGCGACAGTTTCCCAAAGGGAAAAAATTTGGCGCACTGCTTAATTTCATCCTATCTGTTGGGTCAATGCCGCCCCCGGCCAAAACCATGGCAACTTTGCGGTTGTTTTGCCACACCGCTTTGCATGGGAAATATCCGTTCCCCGTTCCCCCTGCCGCTTTGAGAACACGCGAGCTAATTGGCCGAAGCCGCTGCCGTTTCTTAGCGAAGCCGGGAAACAGGGATTTTACTGTTTGAGCAAAGCGAGCATAATACTGCCCCCCCCCCCCCCCCAAAACCATGGCATCTTTGCGGCTGCTTTGCCGCGCCGCTTTGTTGCAAATCCTCACCGGACTTTCCGAGTCCGCCTGCGTTTTGCACCGTGCCGGGCGGCAAACCGGCCCGCAAACCTTGCCTGTGTTTTAATCGGGGAACAGTATCAGCATCTTCCCCAAAGGAGTTTTTAGTGGAAACAAGATTTGACAAGGAAAAATTGGCCAAATTTTGCCTGGAGATATTTCAGGCGGCAGGCCTTAGGCCGGAACACGCCGCCTGCGTTGTGGCAAACCTTGTCGCGGCGGAACTGCGCGGGGTACGCAGCCACGGCCTTATTCAGGTCAAAAATTACGTCGATGGGCTGAAAAGCGGCGTGATCAACAAAAATCCCAGGATAAAGACGCTCAAAGACGCGCCGTCGGCCGTTTTGATCGATGGCGATGCCGCGCCCGGCGCCGTTTCCGGCGTTTGCGCCATGGACAAGTGTATCGAAAAGGCAAAAATTACCGGCATGGCGGGCGCCGCGGTCAAAAACGGGACAC
>JAISPA010000105.1 GCA_031275255.1 Acidaminococcales bacterium
AAATCACAGCCAACAAATACAGAAACCGCCGCAACCGTTTCAAGCTCAGAATGTCCTTGATTTGCGGTATTTACAACTTTGAACTATTGCATTAATTCTTGGAGAGGTCTATTATATCATACTGTTTTGCGGAAAGGGTAGCATTTAATCAGTAGTTACCTAAAAGAAATCACGAATCTTCCGGCTCTGCAAAGGACCTTGCTGCCACCCCTTTGGGGCAGGGCTGTTTTCAGCGGGCTTTATCCGGAGATTTTGGACGATAAAGAGGCTGTCGGCATCATCGATTCTTTGGATTATGATTTTCGGAAAATTGAAAAAGCACTTGGCGAATACGGCGGTTTGTGTTATATTGTCCGTGGCCGGAAAATTGACAACACTATCAAGCGTTTCATTTCGGAATATCCCCGCGCGACTATAGTAAACATCGGGGCGGGTTTTGACGCCACCTTCCCGCGCGTGGACAACGGCGCCATCCATTGGTACGATCTGGATCTGCGCGACGTCATTGCGCTCAGGAAAAAAATAATCCCCGAAGGGCCACGGAATATATGCATAGCCAAATCGGTATTTGATTATTCTTGGTTCAAAGATGTCCGCTTCCATGAAAGGGATGGGATTTTGTTTGTGGCAGGCGGAGTTTTTTTCTATTTTTACGAAGACAGGATACGGGAATTGTTTGTCGCGCTGGCGGAAAATTTTCCTGCCGGCGAACTTTATTTTGACGGGCAAACAAAAGCGGCGTTAAAGATATCCAGCAAAATGGTGAGAATGTCCGGCAATAAAGAAGCGATCATGCATTTTTATATAAACAATCCCCGAATATTCAATTTGTGGTCGCCTTTATTGCGTTTAAAATCGGCCGACCCTTATTTCAAGAATATCAAAAGAGACAGGCGTTGGAAAATATCGACCAGGATGAATATGCTGTTTTGCGATTTGTTGAAAATGGTCAATTTTTATCATCTCAAATTTGAGAATTAATGGAGGTTTTTATCATGCCTTTGCCCGACAATCTGCAGTTTGACACGCTTGCCGTACACGGCGGCCAGCAGCCTGACCCGACGACCGGCGCGCGCGCCGTGCCGCTCTATCAGACGACTTCGTACAATTTCCGCGACGCCGAGCACGGCGCCAATCTGTTCGCGCTGAAAGAGGCCGGCAACATCTACACCCGGATCATGAACCCGACCACCGATGTTTTTGAAAAACGCATGGCCCTTTTGGAAGGCGGCGTCGGCGCCTTGGCTTTCGCTTCCGGACACGCCGCCATCAGCGCCGCCATTTTCAATATCGTGCGCAGCGGCGATGAGATAGTAAGCGCATCCACACTTTACGGCGGCACTTACAACATGTTCGCCTACACTTTGCCCAAACTCGGCGTCAAGGTCGTTTTCGCCGCCGCAGGCGACCCGGAAAGTTTCCGCCGGGCCATCAAGCCAGGGACCAAAGCGCTTTACGCGGAAACCATCGGCAACCCCCGCCTGAACGTACTTGACGTTGAGGCGGCCGCGCGCATCGCGCACGAGGCCGGGCTGCCGCTCATAGTTGACGCCACCTTTTCCACCCCATATCTGCAGCGGCCGGTTTTTTCGGGCGCGGACATCGTCATCCACTCGGCGACCAAATTTATCGGCGGGCATGGGACGTCCATGGGCGGAGTCGTGATAGACGCGGGAAAATTTGATTGGGGGACAGGCAAGTTTCCTAATTTGAGCGAACCGGACGCCAGTTATCATGATCTAAGTTACAGCCGCGATATCGGCGCGGCCGCTTTCATCACCCGCCTGCGCGTCCAGGTTTTGCGCGATTTGGGCGCGGCTTTGAGCCCTTTCAACAGTTTTCTTTTCCTGCAGGGGCTGGAAACCCTGCCTCTCAGGATGCGGCGGCACAGCGACAGCGCGCTTAAAGTGGCGCGGTTTTTGGCGGCGCACCGCATGGTAAGCTGGGTAAGCTACCCCGGACTGGAAAGCCATCCGGACTATGCCCTGGCGCAAAAATATCTGGCCAAAGGCACCGGCGCCATCCTCACTTTTGGCATCAAAGGCGGCCTCGCCGCCGGCGCGCGTTTCATCGACGCGCTGAAAATATTCTCCCTGCTCGCCAATGTGGGGGACGCGAAATCATTGGTCATCCATCCGGCCAGCACGACCCATTCGCAATTGACGCCGGAGCAGCGGGCGGCGGCCGGGGCGGACGACGACCTGATCCGCCTGTCCGTTGGGCTTGAAGATGCGGATGATCTCATCCGCGATCTCGAACAAGCCTTGGCCGCTTCACAGGGGTAATTCCCATCAGATCGAAAAGCCGCCGCCTTGACAGGCGGCGGCTTTTGTACTTCGCCGCGCGGATAAAGCTACTTGCGGCAACCCTTATGCTGTTCCGAGCCAAAGTCATGGCATCTTTGCGGCTGCCTTGCCCGAAATCCTCGCCGAGCCTTTTGAAGGCCAGGGACGGCTAAATGCCGAACGTGCCATGGACGGCGAAAATTCGGCGGAAGACCAGGGACGGCTAAATGCCTAACGCGCCGGTGAAAAGAAGCTTCCGCCCGGGTCCGCCTGCGGGCTGCGCCCCGCAGGGCGGCAATTCGGCCCGCAAATCCTCTGCTTTAATCGGAAAACAGTATCACGTTGAGCTTCGCTCTGCCATATCCTGCGTCGCACGGACAAAATCAGCCAGTTTTTGCCTGGCCGCCCCGCTGTCGATCAGTTCCTGGGCCAGGGCGACGCACCGGCGCATGGTCAGGCCGGGGCTGCCCATATAAAGGCAGCAGGCGGCGTTGAGCGCGACCGTGTCGCGTTTGGGGCCTTTTTCCCCGCCCAGTACGCATAGCGCTATCTGCGCGTTTTCTTCCGGTGTGCCGCCGATAAGATCCTGTGGCCGGCAGCGGCTGAAGCCGAACTGCTCGGGCGTCAGGAAATAGCTGTTTATCCGGCCGTCCGCGACCTCGCAGATGGTAGACGGGCCGGTCAGGGTTATTTCGTCCAGGCCGTCGCGCCCGTGCACCACCATCGCCCGTTTCACGCCGAGATTGGAAAGCACGCGCGCCAGCGGTTCCACCAGGTTTTCATCATACACGCCCAAAAGCTGCAAAGTCGCGCCGGCGGGATTGGCCAAAGGCCCCAGAATGTTAAAGATCGTCCGCGCCCCCAATTCCCGGCGGATCGGCGCGACGTGCTTCATCGCGGCGTGATAGACGTTCGCCAGCATGAAACATATACCGGTTTTTTTCAGCACGTCCTCG
>JAISPA010000119.1 GCA_031275255.1 Acidaminococcales bacterium
ACTGATTGTCGGGCGTTTCCAGGCGCGGCAGGTCTATGTCGGGCTTGATGCCTACGCCGTTTATTCCGCGTCCGGCCGGAGTATAGTAATTGGCGACCGTCAGTTTGAGCGCCGAATCGCCGTCCAAGCCAAAAACGCCTTGCACGGAGGCTTTACCGTAAGTGGTTGTCCCCACGATGAGGCCCGCTTTGCTGTCCTGAACGGCGCCGGCCACTATCTCGGAGGCGCTGGCGCTTCCTTCGTTGACCAGCACCGCTACTTTGTATTTGGGTTTTGCGTTGGCCGATTGCAAAACTTTTTTGCCGCCGCCGCGGTCCACTATGGACACGATCGGCCCTTGCGGCACAAAGTGCTCCGCCAGCCGCACACTGGCGTCCAGCAGGCCGCCGGGGTTGTTGCGCAAGTCAAGCACTATGCCGGTTACGTCTTCTTTATTCAATTTGGTCAGCTGAGTCAGGAATTCTTCGTAAGTATGCTCGGTGAACATGGCCACCCGGATGTAGCCGATCTTGTCTTCGAGCTTTTTACCGCTTACCGTCGGCACCTTGATGGTCGTGCGCATAATTTTCAAGGTACGTTCTTCATTGTTTGCCGTCAATAGCTCCAGTTCCACGAAAGTGTCCTTAAAGCCCCGGATTTTGCCGACGGCGATATCCAGCGGCATATCGCGCGTTTCTTCCCCGTCTATTTTGACAATGCGGTCGCCGCTCTTTATGCCGGCGGCTTCACCCGGCGTGCCTTCGATCGGGGCCACGACCGTAAGCGCCCCGTTCTTTCCGCCGACGATCACGCCGATGCCGCCGAATTGCCCTTCCGTCGCCATCAGGAACTGATTGAGAAGTTCACCGCTCAGGTACATGGAATGAGGATCGTCCAGCGAGCGTACTAAGCCGCCGATCGCGCCGTCCAGCAATTTTTCCGGCGGCACGTCGCTGACGTAGCTTTTTTGGATCAGCCGCAGGGCGTTAAAAAACTTGACCGTAGATTGCGCGTCGCCCGAAACAAGGTGGAAGAAATACATAAAAGCGCCGGCGGTCAGCAAAAAAGTCGCAATTATGATCGTTATGGCCCCGAAAAAGGCCTGTCTTTTGGTAACCAATCTTTTATCCCCTCAGACCGCGCGGGCCGGGGTTAATTTTACCCTGCCCCAAGCGGCGGTTTTTACGGCAGATAGTTGAGCGGGTCGGCGGTTTGCCCGTGTATGCGCACTTCAAAATGACAGTGCGGCCCGGTGGCGTACCCGGTGGAACCGGCCAGCGCGACCGTCTGCCCTTTCAGCACCATTTCGCCCGCGCTTACGGTGAGTTCGGAATTGTGCGCGTAAAGGGTAATGATCCCTCCGCCGTGATCGATCATGACCGTATAACCGTACCCGCCCAGCCAGCCGGCGCTGATGACCACCCCTTCGTCGGCCGCTTTGACCGGGTCGCCGTAATTGGCCGATATGTCAAGGCCGGCGTGGAATTTCTGCGAACCGAAGATCGGGTGTATGCGCCAGCCGTAGGGAGATGTTATGGGGCCGCGGAGCGGCCAGTCCATAGAGCCGGTTCCTTTGCCGATCGGCTGCCCGTTCGCTTCCAGCCGCCGGATCATATCGGTTATGCGTTCGGATATGGCCATTAATTCGTTATATTCCCGTTCGGCCTGGTTACGTTCGGCGGCGGCGGCGTCAAAGGCCGTGCGCCGCTGCCGGCGGTGGCCGGAAACGATCTGTTGTTTGGCGGCCGCGCTGTCGCGCAGCCTCGCTATCTTCTCCTGTCCGGCCGCCAATTCCTCCTGCTGCTTTTGTACCAGCAGCTGATCTTTTTTTATCTCGTCGATGAGGGTTATGTCATTTTTTATTATACGGGTAAGCAATTGAAACCGCGTGGTGAAATCGGTAAAATCATTGGCGCCCAGCAGTACGTCAAGATAATTTATCTGCCCGTGCATATAGATGTTGCGGATACGCTTGTTATAGGATTGCGTCCGATCCGCCAGCTGTTTCACCGATTCGCGCAGGAATTTTTCGTTGTCCCGCATCTGCGTTTCCACTTTGTTCAGGGCACTTTGCAATTCCAGCAGTTCGTCTTCCGCCTGGGCCAGCTCTCGTTCCACCACGCGCAGTTCGTCATAAGCGGTGCGGGCTTTTTCCCGGGTGGAATCGACCGCCTGCCTTTTATCGCCCATCTGGTTTTGGATGCCTTTCAATTCTTCCTGCTTTTCCCGTATCTTCTCCTGGTCTTCGGACGATACCTGCGCCAGGGCCGGTATTTGCAAAAAGCTGAGAATAAGGGCGGTAATGACGGTTAGCGCGTAAATTTTTCTTTTCGTAAACATAAGTGATTACCTCAAACCTGTAAAAATTTGCGCAAGGAGATGCTGCTGCCCAAAGCGCCGATGCCCATACCCGCGATGATCAGAAAACCCGACGCATAGTATAAGAGAGGCGTTCTCGGCACCAGCGGCAGAAAAGCCAGCGAAGCGTGTATCTGGTCGATGACCATGCCGTAGAGCCAGATCAGCAGGACGACGGCGAGCAGTGAGCCGGCCAGGCCCAGCAGCATGCCTTCCAGCAGAAACGGCCAGCGGATAAACCAGTCGGTGGCGCCTACGTATTTCATGATGTTGACTTCTTTGCGCCGGGAAAACACCGTTATCCGTATGGTGTTGGAGATGATGAAAAGCGTCGCCAGCGCCAGGAAAATAATCAGCACAACCCCGCCCACCCGCAGGATGCGGGTCAGGCTGAACAACTGCTCGATGACTTCCTGCCCGAATATCGTTTCCTCGACGTGCTGCAATTGGCTGATCCGGCTTACCGCCGCTTTTACCTGCTCGGGACTGTCCATGTGTACTTCGTAGGCGTCCGGCAAAGGATTGTTGCTGCCAAGGCTGTCCAGCAGTTCTTTTCGTTCTCCCAGCCGTTCGGCAAAGCGTTTGAGCGCTTCTTCCTTGCCGACAAAGTTGACCTTAGCGACTCCCGGCAGTTTTTTTATCTCTTCCCCCAGAGCGGCTATTCCTTCTTTGTCCGTGCCGTCCCGAATGTAAACGGTAACCTGTACTTGCGATTCCAAAATATTGGCCATGTTGTTCATGTTTATAATCATGAGCGCGAAAATGCCCAGAATAAGCAAAGAGATGGTAACGGTGGAAACAGAGGCGACGCTCATCAGACGGTTGCGCTTGATCGACAAGATTGCCTCGCGGACAAAATACTCCTTGGTCCTAAGACTCATAGCCGTACGCCCCTTGGATATCGTCCCGCGCGATCATGCCGTCCTCAATGGCCACAACTCTTTTGTTCATGGTATTCACTATATCTTTGTCGTGGGTCGCCATGACGATGGTCGTCCCGTCGCCGTTTATTTCGTTAAAAATGCGCATTATCTCGCGGCTGGTATCCGGGTCGAGATTGCCTGTCGGTTCGTCGGCGATGACCAGATAAGGCTCGTTCACGATCGCCCGGGCGATGGCTACCCGCTGCTGCTCGCCGCCGGCCATTTCACGCGGGTAGGCGCGCGATTTATGCCTTAGTCCCACCATGTCGAGTACTGTGTTCACCCGTTTTTGTATTGTCCGGTAAGGAGCTTCTATCACCTGCATGGCAAATGATATGTTGTCGTGTACCGTCCGGTCCGGCAACAGACGGTAATCCTGAAAGATAATCCCGAGGGAGCGGCGCAGAAAGGGGACTTCCCCCTCCGGCATGCTGCCGACGTTAAGGCCGTTGACAAACAGGTTGCCGCTGCTTGGCAGCACTTCCCGGAACAGCATTTTTATAAAAGTCGATTTGCCGGCCCCGCTGGGGCCAACAATAAAGACGAAATCCCCTTTTTTTA
>JAISPA010000153.1 GCA_031275255.1 Acidaminococcales bacterium
CTATCCTGCGCCGGCCGGCGCGCAGCCGGCGCAGGACAGCCAGCCTGGCCGCGGTTATTTCCAGGCTTTTATGGTTGGCCGCGATGTCCCGGCGGTCGGCCGGGTAAAATTCTTCAATAATAGCGTCAGGCAAAAGAGCGTTCAGGTCACGTCTCATTTCCCGCAGTTCTTCACGGCCGGGAGCGGCTATCAGCAGCGGCCCCGGACGCGCTGTGAACAAGGCCGCCGCCAGCGCCGCTTTTTGCGTGCCGTCAACGCCGGATACAGTTATATGTTGTTGGGACGGTTCAGCCAAAATTCGAAAGATTTTGGCGGCGGTGATGAGTTGCAAAAGGTTATGCAAAGGTATTATTCCTCATTGCTCGATGATTTTGCGGCGAAAGAAGAGCCGCAAGGCGGCAGGAAACGGTTGGCCGGCACTAAACGCGGCGGGCGGCAGAGCGCGCAGCGCGGGGTAAACGCCGCAGGGGGCAAACACAGGAAGGGCGGCCGGCGGCAACCGTTCCCGCCGGGTATCCGGGCGGAGGGAGCCGTATTGGCGGCCGGGAAAAATTAAATATTTTTGCGATTCGGCGAAGGTAAAGAAGGGGTTTGGGGTTTTATGGCGAAGGAATTTTTATTGGCAGAAGTCAGGCGCGGAGGGAAGAAATGGAGGTTTTGGGATGGATTTCAAAGGATGTATAGAGAAACTGGCGGCCGCCGGCCGGCTGGCGCGCGTGCGCAGCGCCGTGGATTTGCGTTATGAGCTGGCGGGCGTAGCAAAACGGTTTGAAGGCGGCAAGGCCGTTGTTTTCGATAAGCCGAAGGGCGGCGGGTTTCCGCTGGCGATCGGAATTTGGTGGAACCGGGAAAATCTGGCCTGCTTGTTTGACGTTGAAGCGCCCAGACTGCCCTTTTTGTTTTCCGGCGCGGTCAAAAGCCTTCACGGCTCGCCGGTGGCGGCTATTACGGTAAAAGACGCGCCCGCGCAAAAGGTGGTAATGAAAAATCCTGATCTGGCGAAACTGTCTGTTCCGACTTTCGCGCTCAAAGACGGCGGACCCTATTTTTCCAGTTGCGTGGTTATCGCCAGGGACCCCGACACCGGCGTGCGCAACGCTTCCGTGCACAGGCTGATGGCGGCCGGGGAAAGGCGGCTGGGGATATTGCTGGACGTCGGTCGCCATTTGCGCGATTATTACGAACGGGCCGAGGCAAAAGGCCGGCCGCTTGATATTACGATCAACAACGGCGTCCATCCCGCGTATTATGTGGCGGCCATCACTCCCGGCGCGGCGGCGCCTATCGACAAGGATGAGCTGGCGGTGGCCTCCGCGCTGCTCGGCGAGCCGGCGCGCCTGTGCGCGGGCAAGGCGGTCGCGGCGGAAGGCATTGCCGACGCGCAGCTTATCATTGAGGGGCAAATGTTGCCGGCCCGGCGCGAGCCGGAAGGGCCTTTCGGCGAGGTTACCGGTTATTACAGTTCCCGCGCCGACCGTTGGGTGGTGGAGGTGAAAGCGATAACTCACGCCGAAAATCCGTTGCTGCACTCTCTGCTGCCGGGAGCGGAGGTTTGGAATTCGGTGGGGCTGACCGCCGAGGCCAGCATTTTCGAAACGGTTTCCAAACAGGTGAAAGGGTTAAAGGCCGTGTATTTGACACACGGCGGCTGCGGCTTTTATCATGCGGTTATTCAGATCGACCCGCCGCTCAACGGCATGAGCAAGAACGCCATAATCGCGACTTTCGCCGCTTTCCCGCCGCTGCAGGCGGTAACCGCCGTGAACAGCGACGTTGACATTGCGGACGCCGTGGAGGTGGAGCGCGCGCTGATCACCCGCTGCAATCCCGCCGCCGATATCCTCGTCCTGCCGAACATGCTGGGGCATGAACTTAATCCCGCCATTGACAATGGGTTTGGCGCGAAGGTAGGCTTTGACTGTACTTATCCTGTACCCAAAGAGAGTAAGTTTGAAAAGATAAAATTCATGGACGTGAAGTTGGATGATTACGATATAGTTGAGTAGCGTTCGATGGGCCTGGTACCTTGTAACACCTAAAGATTGTCGGCAAACGGCGAGGCTTTGCAGCACCGCCCGGCGGGAAAAAAACCGGCGTTTGGTAAACTTTCAGGGGTTACGGGGTACTGAATCTCCCGCTGAACGAAGTACCGTTCAATAAGCCGCCGGCGGTCAGGCGCGCGGCGGAGCGCCCTTGCGCAGGTCGGGCTCGGCGTAAACGGCGATTTTGAATTCCGGCAGCAGCGCGCGCACGCGCTTTTCCGCCGCGTTTATCGCCTCGGCGCTTTCTTTGGCCGAAAGGTCGGGTTCCAGTTCGACTTTTATGGCGGACAGCAGGCTGTCCGCTGAAAGGTGGACGGTCTTGTTGCTGATTACGGATTTTATGCCCCGGCCGGCGAAAGCCCGGCTTATGGCGGCAACGATTTGCTCATCGGCGCTTTCGCCGATGAGTAGTGATTTTGTCTGTACGCCGAGGGTAATTGATATGCAAATAAGTAAAACCCCGATGGCGCCGGAAGCTATAGCGTCAAACAGCGGGCTGCCGGTCAGGCGGGTGAGCAGCACCCCCGCGAAAGCAATCAGCAGGCCGGCTACCGCCGCCGCGTCTTCCAGGAGACAGACGATAAGTTCCGG
>JAISPA010000182.1 GCA_031275255.1 Acidaminococcales bacterium
ACAAACGCGCCGGTTAAGCGACCGGCAAAAAGACGACCTGATCAAGGACGATCCGGCTTTCGGCCGGATCATCTGCCGGTGCGAAACGGTCAGCGAAGGAGAAATCATCGCCGCTATCCATTCAATCTGCGGCGCCAGAACCATAGACGGAGTAAAAAGACGCGTCCGCGCCGGTTTCGGCCGTTGCCAGGGTGGGTTCTGCGGCCCGCGCGTCGCGGCTATCCTTGCCAGGGAACTTGATCTTGATCTAACCTCTATTGTCAAAGAGTCGTCCGCGTCCGTATTATATTTTGCCAAACACGGCGGCGAAAGGATTTAGTTTTGGATAAAAAAGCGTACGACGTTGCCGTCATCGGCGGCGGGCCGGCCGGGCTTGCCGCCGCTAAAGCGGCGGCGGAAGCGGGCGCCGGTAAAATCGCCGTTATCGAGCGTGACCGCGAATTGGGCGGGATATTGCAGCAATGCATACATAACGGCTTTGGCCTGCGGCATTTCAATGAGGAGCTGACCGGCCCGGCTTACGCCGAGCGTTGCCTTGGCCTGATAAAACACCTGCCCGGCGTCTGTTTTTACGTAGATACCATGGCGCTCGCCGTACAAAACGACAATACCGTTGTAACCAGCGGACCGCGCGGAATTACGGCAATAAAAGCCGGCTCCGTCGTTTTGGCTATGGGCTGCCGCGAACGTACGCGCGGCGCCATACGGATTGCCGGAACCCGGCCGGCGGGGGTGTTCACCGCCGGGGCGGCGCAGCGCATGGTCAACATGGAAGGGGTGCTGCCCGGCAATACGGCGGTAATACTTGGCTCCGGCGACATCGGCCTGATCATGGCCCGCCGCCTGAGCATAGAGGGAGTGCGCGTCATGGCCTGCCTTGAGATCGCTCCCTGGTCAAACGGGCTTACGCGCAACATTGTGCAGTGTTTGGATGATTATGACATACCGCTTTATCTTTCGCACACCATTTCCGCCATTCACGGCCGCGACCGGGTAACCGGCGTTACCTGCGTGAAAGTAAACGAAGCTTTCCGGCCGGTGGCGGGCAGTGAGTTTTATTTGGAATGTGATACAGTGCTTTTGTCCGTCGGCCTTATACCGGAAAACGAACTTTCCCGGCAGATGGATTTGCCGCTCGATCCCCTGACCGGCGGCCCGGTCGTCGATCAAAACAGGCAAACCGCGCATACCGGTGTATTTGCCGCCGGCAACGTGTTGCACGTACATGACTTGGCCGACTTCGCCTCCGAGGAAGGGGCGATCGCCGGCCGCGCCGCCGCTTTGCACTCGTCCGGACAGCTGGCCGCACCGCCGGGCGTGCTGCCGGTAATTGCCGGCGACGGGCTGCGCACGGTCGTGCCGCAATTATTAAGCGATCCCGGCGGCGGAGAAAATATCAGGCTGTTTGTCAGGGCCAGCCGCCCGCGGGAGAAGGTAACTCTGGAAGCGGCGGCCGGCGGCCGGGTGGTTTTTACGCGGGCCTTGCCGGCGGCGCGGCCAAGTGAAATGATTGTCGCCGACCTTAAAACGGACAGGCTGCCCAAAACAGCCGATCATATTGTTATAAGGCTGACGTGAGGATGGTATAATGGCGATTGAAACAAAATGCCTAAGTTGCATTGTTTGCCCTTTGAGCTGCCGTCTGCGAGCGGAGATAAAAGACGGGAAAATATTGTCGGTCAGCGGCAATTCCTGTCCGCGCGGCGAAATGTATGCCCGCAACGAACTCACCGCTCCCCGGCGCGTATTTACCTCGACAGTAAAAATAAAAAACGCTTTCCTGCCGCTTCTGCCCGTTGTTTCCGACGGATCGCTGCCTAAGGGGAAAATACTCGACTGCGCACTGTTTTTGCGTTCCATTGAAGTCAGCGCGCCGGTGCGCGCCGGTCATGTAATCGTTCCCGACATTCTTGGCCTGGGGGTAAATATTGTCGCATCCAGAAGCATGGACTGACACGCGCCAAAAAAACCTTTTTTGCCAAAGGTCTGCAACCGGCAAAAAAGGTTTTAAAAACCAAATTTAAATTTTCATGTAACAGATAGTTTCTTCATTGCCGCCGTAAAGCTCCGCGCTAAGGGAGCGGGACACCGCTTCCTCCGGATCCTCGCCGCCTTTTGCCTCATAAAACAGCCGTTTGTTGTTATGTGCGTAATTGCAGGCAAACGCCGCATCAATGGTTATGTCTTTGATATATTTGCCGATTGCCATGAATATCCGTAATTCGTAAAGAGATTTTTCCTTGTTGTAACCTTCCACATGGGTATAAACGATCGGATATTTTTTCAAATCTTCATTTTTCGCGCTTTCTTCCTGAGTTTTGATGAGTTTTTCCAGATATTCTATGCTTGTGTCTTTCATCAGGTTGTTCATAAAATAAGTCCCTCCCAAACAAATAAGCGATTCATCGTTATTTTACCACAAACGCGCGGTAATTGTAAATATTGTGTTACACAGCTTTCCTACCGGCGCGCAGAAAGAATACCGAAATATAGAGTGCGCTTTCTGCTAAAAGGCCATTTCTTTTGAGAAGGGGATTGTTCATGTTTTTTCCATTTCTGCGGACAAAAAAGGTTTTTCTTTATGTGTTGGTGATGGTAATATTGCTGGCTACCTGTATATTTTCCTCTCTTCTAGCGCTTAAGATGAAAAACAGGGGGCCTGACGTTACCTGGACAAAAACGGAACTGACGGCGCACAATTCTACTGTAACATTGCAACTGCCCTTTCCCGTGGCAGAAGACCCCGGGTTTAATGTAGAACCGGAAATCAGGTTTTACGTACGCAATACCAAGGCTTTTTTTGGCGCCGACAACAACTTTTTGCTTCATGTATATTCCGTAACTTTCCGTACGGAAATATTACAAAGCGATTGGTCCCCCAACATTGAAAATATGGCTGACATTACAATATTGTCGTTGGAAAAAAACAAACTCTTATCTAATCTTGCCCACCAAAAGCGCTATACAACCATAGATAAAATCAAGGCGATCGAAGTGGCGAGCCGTTACCGTACGCGCGGCGAAAATTATGTACAGAGGGTGCTGCACATGCCTGCGCACGGCTCCACCTGGTCCCTGAAAACCACCATGAGAGAAACGGACGGATTTGCCTATGAAATGATCACAAAAGTATTCAGATCAATCGTCCTGACTGCCAATAAATGAAAAAGAGGCGTACCCGCCCCGGCAAAGGGCTGACTGCGCCGCCTTTCGGAACGTCGTCTTGCCCTGGCTTATTTTGCAACGCTATATGTTTATCACTGCACTAACCTGTCATATACTTACCGCCCCAGGCGGTGGAAGATTCCGCTTCCGCCGCCTGGGGACTCGTTCAATCTTTACCGAAATCATACCATCCTTGCGCTCTTGCCGATAAAGAACATCCGCCGTCAGGAAAACCCAGAAATTCGCTGCATGTCCTTATAAACAGACGGGCAGCCCGTTTGGCCTTTTTAAGATGGTATTGCCGTCCGCAACCCATTCCATCTCTTTGCAAAAAGCGTATCATGCCTAGCAGCGCATGCGCCGGCATTCTGATTTCACGGCTTATATCAGCCCCAAAGAGGTTATTTTCCCAGGCGCCTGTCCCGGGACAGGCAAGTGCCACGCCGCACGGCTGATTTATTACCGCCGCTGATTTCAGTTCATGCAATATATTTTGCAACGCCATCAGTTCATCAATGTTTTGAATACCGCCGGTCAGTTTTACGGCGTTTTGGCCGTGCGTTTCTTCCGCCCAGCCAAACATGCGCACCCAACACTGATTGTTTTCGGAACGCCGGCGGTCGATCAGGCGGAATTTTATATCAAGCGGGACACCTTTGTTCGCCATATTTTTCACATTGCGCAAAAAAAAGGCGCGATCGGCGAAAAGACAATACTTGTCGGCAAAACTGACCAAATCTTTTTCTATGTAATCCCGCGAACCGGAGGACAGGTATTTAAGAAAATTTTTACATTCAAGATAAAACATTCCCGCAGGAAAAACCGTCTCCCATCTTTCTATCTGCGCGTTTTCCAGAAGTTTGCCGTCAATATAATAAAAACCCCGGTTATTACCCCTTAACCCGCAGTCGGGCAATTTCAACATAATTTTCACCCCTTTTCCAAAACAAATTTAATACTTATCTCAATCATAACAAAGCGCTATGATTAGATGTATTAAAAAAAGCCGCAATATCATTAAACTTTCATAATTTTGCCGCAAAACTTCCAAATTTGCCCAAAGCCGCTTTTCTCGCCCGGGCAGTGTTGCAAAGCCTCGCCGAACCTTTGAAGGCCATGGACGGCCAAATGCAGAATTTGCCATGGACGGCTAAAATTCGGCGGAAGGCCATGGACGGCCAAATACAGAATGCGCCAAGGAAAGCAAGCATTCTGCCAGGTTTGCCTGCATTTTACGCCCTGCCCGGCGAAAAAATCCTCGCCGTTCGCTGACAACCTTTAGGTGTTACAATGTACCAGGTCTTTATTCAGGGCTTTTTTGCGCAATTATTCCTTTTTCTCGCAGTTTTGCTATTTTCTCGGCGGAAAAGCCGAACTTTTCCAGCACAGCGTGGTTGTCTTCTCCCAAATACCGCGCTCGGGCGCCGGGTATTCCCGGCGTTTCCGACAAAAACGCCGGGCAATTTAACTGCCGGTAATCGCCAAGCTGTTTGTCAAATAAATTAAGCAGCATGCCGTTTTTCGCCAAAATTTCTTTGTCCATCATCTCACGCAGAGCGTAAACAGGCGTTACGCAAATGTCTTCTCCGGCGAATATTTCTTCCCACTGCGCCCGCGTCTTTTGCGCGAATATGCTGCCAATGCGCTCGAATAAAACCGAATGGGCGTTGATATCGTCAATATTCTTTTCCAGTTCGGGAATGTTCAGCAATTCGCAAAATCTTCGCCAAAATTTCATTTCCATGGCGGCTACTGTAAAATATCCGCCATCGCGCGTACGGTATGTGCAGTAATTCGGCGTGCGCCGCGGGTACATAGGCGCGCCGGTATCCTTCTCACCCATATAATTGGCAAAATTCACCGGCAGCAGGGACAGGGCGGAACGCATGATCGATATATCGACTGCTTGCCCCCGGCCTGTAATGGTGCGGGCACAGACCGCCGCCAATGTGGCAAACGCCGCTTCCAGCGCCGCGCTTAGCCCAGCCAATTGTACATTGTAGACATAAGGTCCGTCGTCTCCTCCCTGATAATTGACGCCGGCCAGGCCGAGCGCGTTAAGGTCATGAGCCGCCCGGGCGCTGTACTTTCCTGTCTG
>JAISPA010000235.1 GCA_031275255.1 Acidaminococcales bacterium
GGACGTATCCCCCTGATGCTGCGCCGCCAGCGCGAAAGAAAGCCCTACGGCCATGCCTTCCGGTATGTTGTGCAAAGTTACCGCCGCAATGAGCAAAGTGGTGCGTTTGGCCGAAGAACGCGGGCCTTCCGTTACGTCAGTCAAAGGGTGCAGGTGCGGGATCAACCGGTCCAGGCCAAAGAGGAACAACCCGCCGACGACGAAACCGGCCGCCGCCGGCGCCCAGCCGGTCATCCCTTTGGCCTCGGCGTCTTCGATGGCGGGGATGAGCAGGCTCCACACGGAAGCGGCGGTCATAACGCCGGCGGCAAACCCGAGAAAAACCTTTTGCACCGCGCCGCCGGCGTCTTTACGGAAAAAAATCACCGCCGCGCTGCCGAGGCAGGTCATTAAAAATATGAAACTTATGCCATAAGCGGCCCACAACAATCCATCCATGATCACATACCTCGCAAAATTCGCTGTTGGGGGACGCGGCCCCATCCAGCGGGGAATCTGGCCCCTGCTGGATGCCCGTCTCCGTGGGCGGCAGGCAAAAACCCTACGGCCGCCTTATTAAAAGCAGGTTGTTGACAATATAGAAAAGCTCCTTGATGTCGACCGGCTTGGCGATGACCAGGTTAACCCCGGACTGATAGGCGCGCAGTTTGTTCTGCGCATCGGCGAAAGCGGTTTGCACGATAATGGGGACAAACGCCCCCTCCGGCGTCTGCCTTATCTTTTCCGTCGTTACGAAACCGTTTTGTCCCGGCAGGCGCAGGTCAAGCAGCACCATATCGTAAGGCTTTTCCGTTATGCTCTTTACGGCGCTCAACCCATCTTTTACATGGTCGACCGTGAAGCCTTTCAGCGTGAAAAAATCTTTCAACAAAAGCGCGCTGTTGTAGTCGTCTTCCACCAACAATATAGTGTTCGTCATATATTCTTCCTTTCGTTTTCGCGCGCAAAATATTTGCTGCCGGCCTGACATCCGGCAAGAGGTTATGCTTCTGCCGAATGCCCGTTCCTGGTGGAGCGGCGCCAGTCATCGAAAGGGCGGACTGATTCCGCCGGGGAGGGCCGGTTCGGCGCAAAAGGCAGCCGGCGGCAAAAAGCTTACCGCGCCGCCCGTCAGGCGGGGATGATTATTTTTACAGTCGTTCCTTTGCCCTGCTCGCTGCTAAGTTTGATCGCCCCGCCGTGAATTTCCATGATTTTCTTCGACAGGGGCAGGCCCAGCCCCACTCCCTCGATCGGCCTTTCGTAAATGTTCTCGGCCTGATAGAACTCGTCAAAGACTTTGTCCTGCACTTCCTTGGCTATGCCGATGCCGGTGTCGCTGACGGAGATGGTCAGCGCGGCGCTCCCGTAGCTGGAGGCAACGCATATCGACCCGCCGGCGGGGGTAAATTTGATCGCGTTGCTGATTATGTTGTAGAGAACTTGTTTGATTCTCACCGGATCGAACATGGTGGCGGGGACATTTTCTTCCAGGGCGCAAGTTATGCGGATGTTCTTTCTTTCGGCCTGCCCCTGCATGATGCTGACCGCCGCGTTGATCAGGGCGTTCAGGTATTCCGGCCGCTTGTGGATGCTGAGGTTGCCGTAGTCGATGATCGACATGTCCAAAATATCGTTGATTATTTGCAGCAAATGATTGGCGCTGTTCAAAATGTTCCCTATGTATTCCTTTTGCTTGTCGTTGAGCTGGCCGAACAATTCTTCGCCTAAAACGTCCGAAAAGCCGATGATGGAATTTAAGGGCGTCCTTATTTCATGGCTCACATTGGCAAGAAATTTTGACTTCATGCCGCTCAGTTCTTTCAATTCGCTGACGGCGTTATATAGTTCTTTCGTCCTCTCTTCGACTTTGTTTTCCAAAAGCAGGTTCAGGCGCTGCAATTCATTGGTCAGCCTGAGCAGTTTGTCATGTTCCTCCGACAGCTCCGTCATGTATTTTTGCGTTTCCAGGTTTTTGCCCAGGAGGCTTACCGCCATTTTCAGGAAAGACTGCTGCAGATCCCTTATTTCGGTCAGTTCCGCCGGCCGGACGCCGGACAGCTTGGCTATATGCCGCTCGGTGATTTCTTCCGCCGTGCTGATTTCCTTGGACATGGCCGACAAATTGACGATCGGCGTGGCGCCCTGATGCGACAGGAACATGCTGACGCTGACCGCGAGCAGGAAACTGGCGGCGGCTATGGCCAGAATATATAGCGTGAGCTTGATTTTAAGGTCGGAAAAAGTTACATAAGGAAAGCCTGTGGTCAAAGCGCCGATAATCTGCCCCCGGCTGTTGTAGATAGGCTCGGAAATGACCCGGTCGTCCAATTCATCGATGATGATATGGCCGTAGTAGCGTTTGCCGTTGTAGACCTGGTCGATATGCCCGGGATCCTGGAATTTGCCGATAAACTGCTCGTGCGAGATCTGCCGGAGATTGCCGGCGACGCGCAAACCGTTCCTGACGCTGATCGTCGAGTTGGTGCCGGGAATGAGGTTGTCTATGCTGTTTACGATAGTGTCGTCGTCGTTTAAGATCTTGCCGGCGACGATGACATAGGACGGCCCGGAATTGCCGAGTACGGGAAAAGCCGCCACCTGAGCCATAATCGGCATGTCAGGCTCCGTGATTATTTTGCTCCCGTTTCTTCTGTCCATCGCCGGGTGAAATTTGACAAAATCAGCCAAGGCAAACAGTTCGGATGACGTTACAATCGTTTTTTTCTCCCGGCATTGCCGCGCTACCTGCAGAAGGCTGTCCGGGACGTAGGCGCCGGGGGTGCCGCTTACTTCGACCGCCCGGCCGCCTTCGGCGATAAACCAAAAATCATAATCATGGTAATCGGCAAACAGCTTTTTTATCACGTCAATATCGCTGTCTACTTCCGGCTGCCCCAACAGGTAGAAAGAATCTGTGCTTTTCCGGAAAAACTCGTTATATTGGCTCCAGGCCACGACCAGCGTCCGTTCCAGGATGCTGGTAATATTGTTTTCAATGACGTCATAAACAACGACGGTCAGCAAAATGCTCATCATCGTCAAAACCATAATGACAGTGGCAATGGTGTTTTTCAATTCGGCCCAAAAGATTGATGTCGTCGAAAATTTATTCGCCTTATTCATGCAAACGCCCTTCCGCAAGATTGTTGCGTATGGCCACCAGCACCGCCTCGGTGCGGTTGGCGGCGTTCAGCTTGGCCAGGATGTGGGCGATGTGCGTCTTGACCGTGTTCAGGCTTATAAACAGTTTGGCGGCGATGTCCTGATTAGTCAGCCCTTTGGTCATCAGCCCTAAAACGAGCACTTCCTGATTGGTGAGATTGAAAAAAAGCCGCTTTGTCCGGGCGCCGTCTGAACGCGCCGGTGCGCCGCCGGGCAGGGCGGCCAGGTTTACCGGCAGCCCGAAAATCGCGCACAGCAACGGCAGATGCTCATTGATCGCGTCCCGGCCGACAGAGCGCCCGGCGAGCAAATAAAGCGGCCGGGCGCAAATGATGCCGGTGCGCAGGACAAACAACGTGAAGCCGTTGGGGCAGTCATATAAAACCGAGCTTTTTTCACCGTCCGCAAGCCGTTTGATGCCCTCGGCGGCACATTCCCGGCAGCAAGCGTCAAAATCCAGGCGTTCGTGGCAAATCAGCGGGATACTGGAGGGCAGGGTGAATTCGCGCAATTGATCGTCAAGCAGCATCATGGAAATATGCAGCCGGTCGGACAACAAATCCTGCAGCAACTGTATGTTCGCCAGAATATCATAGAATTTTTGTTCAAGAATAGCGGCTACTCCTCATTGTTGACTTTTTATGTCATTTATTAATATTATACTGCAATAATGGAATAATGGATATTTTAAAAAATTGTTGGAAAATTGAGACAAGGCGGGGCTTCCTGGCGCGGGGCGGATTTCTTCCGCGCCAGGAAGCCCCGTTTCAACAGGATGATTTTTATCGGCCGGTGTCTAATCCTTTAAGACGATACGACAGCCGGCGTCATCCTTTGGGTGGAGGCGGGATAAAGATAACCCGCCTTTTCACTATTTAGGCCAATCCACAAAAACCTCCTTGCGTGATAGATTATCTCTTGAAGTTATCTTATCACATTATTAAAGGGGGTATTTTTTATGTCCACCGCCAACAAAGTGTTAGATTTGCGTTCCGCCCTGGAGTTGTTGAAAACCATACCCGGCCAATATATCGAAACAGACGTCGAGGCCGATCCCAGAGCCGAAATTTCCGGCATATACCGCTATGTGGGTGCGCGCGGCACTTGCATGCGCCCTTCGCCGCTCGGCCCCGCCATGGTGTTCAACAATGTTAAAGGCCATCCCGGCGCCCGCGTAGCCATCGGCGTCCTGTCCGACCGCGCCCGGGTAGCCGCCCTTTTGGGCGCGCCGCCCGAAAAACTCGGCTTTTTGCTGAAAGATTCGGTAAGCAAGGTCATAGCCCCCGTTACCGTAGACAGCAAAAGCGCGCCTTGCCACGAGGTGGTGCATCTGGCGGCCGACGAGGGATTTGACATCAGAAAACTGATTCCCGCCCCGACGAATACCGAAGAGGATGCCGGGCCTTACATCACCATGGGCATGTGTTACGGCACCGATCCAGAAACAGGCGACAGCGACATAACCATCCACCGACTGTGCCTGCAGAGCAAAGATGAAATTTCCATGTACTTTGTGCCTGGCCGCCATCTTGACGCCATCCGGCAAAAATACGAGGCAGCCGGCAAAGCCATGCCGATTTCCATCAGCATCGGCGTCGATCCCGCCATCGAAATCGCCGCCTGTTTTGAGCCGCCGACCACGCCGCTGGGGTTCAACGAGTTGGGCATAGCCGGGGGCATCCGCGGCGTCGGCGTGGAACTGACCGACTGTCTGACCGTCAAGGAAAAGTGCATAGCACGGGCCGAATATGTAGTAGAAGGCGAACTTTTGGCCAACGTGCGCATAAAGGAAGACATTAACACAGGCAGCGGCAAGGCCATGCCCGAATTTCCCGGCTACACCGGCGCGATGAAGCCGGCGTTGCCTGTGATCAAGGTCAAGGCGGTTACCCACCGCAAAAATCCCATTATGCAGTCCTGCATCGGGCCTTCGGAAGAACACGTCAACATGGCCGGCATCCCGACCGAAGCCTCCGTTCTAGCCATGTGCGAAAAAGCCCTGCCCGGCAACGTTAAAAACGTATACGCCTGCACGCCCGGCGGCGGCAAATACATGGCGGTCATTCAATTTTCCAAGACCAAACCGGTTGACGAAGGGCGCCAGCGCCAGGCCGCCCTTTTGGCTTTCTCGGCTTTTTCCGAATTAAAACACATTATATTGGTGGACGACGACGTCGACATCTTTGACATGAACGACGTTGTCTGGGCGCTCAATACCCGCTACCAGGGCGACGTAGACACCATTTTTATCCCCGGCGTCCGCTGCCATCCGCTCGATCCGTCGCAGGATCCGGCGAGCAGCTACAGCATCCGCGACCACGGCATTTCCTGTAAGACCATTTTTGACTGCACGGTTCCCTTTGCAGTCAAGAGCGATTTCCAGCGCAGCAAATTTAAAGAAGTCGATCCGGCCAAATGGGCGCCGCAACTGTTCCAAAAATGAAGCAGCAGGCTGGCATCAGCCCGGCAAAAAGGGAAACGGCCGGAATACCGGCTGTTTCCGCCTTTTGCACGGCGCAGTCTGAATTTTAAAAACAGGAGGGAATCGGCTGTGTCAAAGAAACGCGTAATCGGTTTTATCTTAGGTATAATTGTAGGATTGTTTATTTACAACAGCAGCTTTACTGGACTGTCGCCGGAAGGGCAAAAATGCCTGGCGATAAGCCTGTCCGGCGTTATCTGGTGGGCGGCCGGCGTCGCTATGCCGGGGTATGTGGCTTTCCTGATGCTGGTCTTGTATGTGCTTACCAAAACCGCCCCGCCCAATGTGGTTTTCACTATATGGCTAAGTCCGCTCATGTATCTGGTTGTCAGCGGCTACCTGCTGGCTTCGGCGGTTGAGGATTCCGGCATGGGACGGCGGATCGCCTATAATTTTATCTTGAAATTTGTTGATTCTTTTCAAAGCATTATCATCGCTGCTTATCTTTTGGGACTGATCCTCAGCTTGTTCATTCCGCATCCTTTCCCGCGCTCTTTTTTGATCATGTCGGTTATGGCCGTTATCATCAAAGCTGCCGACCTGCCGCGTGAAGATGCGGCGATCATCGGCCTGGCGGTTTTCGGCAGTTCGACCGTAAACTCCATGGTCTTTCTCACCGGCGACAGCCTGCTGAATACCGCTACCGCGTCTTTTGGCGGCGTGGCCATCACCTGGGTCGAATGGTTCAAATACATGGGCATACCGGGCCTTATCGCCCACGTCCTCATGTGCTTTTTGCAATTGAAACTTTTTAAACCGGTAAAAACCTTCAGCCTGGACAAGCAGGTCGTGCAGAACCAGCTCAAAGAAATGGGGCCTTTGAGCAGCAAAGAAAAACGCACCCTCGTTTGGGTACTCATAGCCATTGCTTTCTGGGCGACTGATTTTCTGCACGGCATCGCCCCCGGCTGGGTAAGCGTCGTAGTGGTGGCCTGCCTGGCCATGCCGGTCATCGGCGACGTGCTGACGCCTAAAAACTGGGCGGCCGCCAATATGGGGACTCTTATGTTTCTCACCGCCGCCATGGCGATCGGCGCGGTCGGCGCCCATACCGGCATGAACAAGTGGATAGCCACCGTGGCCCTACCCTCTTACGTCCCGGAAAATCCTTTCGTGTTCGCGGCCATTGTTACCACCATATCCATCTGCATCCACATGGTAATGGGCAGCCTGCTGGCCGTCGTAGGCATAGCGGCGCCCGCGATCATCGCCTATGCCGCCCCTACCGGCTGGAACCCCCTTTTCCCGACATTGCTCGTTTATACGGCCGTATGTATTCACTGGTTGCTGCCGATGCATAGCATGAACATACTGGTCGGCGTTGGTGAAGCCGGCGGCGGCAAGTACCAGGATAAGGAAGTCATCCGTTTCGGCGCGGCGCAGACGGCGGTCGTTTATATCATGACCATAGGCGTTCTTGTTCCCTGGTGGAAGATTATCGGTTTGATATAAGTTATACGGACGGCGGCGCGCCTGTTTTTACAAAAAGCGCGCCGCCGGCTTGAACGCGGCTTTCTGCGGCGGCAGGGGTAACTTCCGCCAAAGGCTGGCGCTTTCCGTAAAACATAACTCGCCCTTTCAGGGGCGGGCGGGAATTTCGCGGCAGGCTCAGGCCCGTTCCCGAAGAGCGGGCCGGTCTTGCCGGCGAGGGCCGGTTCAGCGTTAAAGGGTGGTGTTTACGTATTTATGAAAGAAATTATTGTCGCCATGACAGGGGCGAGCGGCCAGCTTTACGCGGTCAGGCTGCTGGAGTTCTTGCAAGAATTTGCCGGCGCACGCGTTCATCTGATACTGTCGGAATGGGCGCAAAAAACACTTGAACTGGAAACGGATTACGATTTGAAATACGTGCTTTCCCTCGCCGATTATGTTTACAGGATCGACGATCAGGCCGCCGCCATCTCCAGCGGCTCTTTCCCGCGCAGCGGCATGGTCGTCGTCCCTTGCAGCATTAAGACCCTCTCGGCCATAGCAAACTCCTACACGGTAAATTTGATTGCCCGGGCAGCCGACGTAACCTTGAAAGAACGCAAACGGCTGATACTGGTTGTCCGGGAAACGCCGCTGCATCAGGGGCATATCCATCTGCTGGAACGCGCCGGCGCGGCGGGCGCGATCATTGCCCCGCCGGTTCCGGCGTTTTACAACCGCCCGCAGACGATCATGGAGATGATAGATCACAGCGTGTATCGCTGGCTGGATCTTTTGGATATAAAATTGCCCGGCGCCAAACGCTGGACGGGATTGAACAAATTGTTGTAGCAAGAACCGGAACGGCCGTATTTTTGGCGAAAAGGACTGTTATCGGGCGGGCAGACTGCTGGAGTTGGATCCCCCCTGCGCGGCAAACCGGCCGTTTTACTTCGACAATACTGTCGGGCACCCGGCGCGCGGCATACAGATCATGCTGCGGATGTTTCTCTTGCAGGCGTGGTTTAATTTGTCGGACGAAGGCATAGAGGATGCTATCT
>JAISPA010000297.1 GCA_031275255.1 Acidaminococcales bacterium
GAGGGTATGATCTTATCCTGATGGATATCCACATGCCGCTGATGGACGGATTTAGCGCCGCGCGCCGTATACGGTCACTGGAAAGAGACGGTTCCCGCATCCCTATAATCGCCATGACCGCCAATGTTTTTAAAGAAGATGTCGAAAAATGCCTCGCGGCCGGCATGGATGATCATCTGCCCAAACCGATGGATTACGACCTGACCATCAAAAAAATAGAACAAATTCTTTTTACCGCCGCCCCCGCGCCCGTAGCGGTGCATCCACCCAAATAAGGCGGCGCTAAAACACAGGAGTGTCAATGACAATGAAACAGAATTTTTATAAAAAAATTGACGGCTATGTCGCTAGCATTGCCGGCAATTATAAAGAAAATTCCCATATTATCTCGCTTGATCTGGGGTTTATGCCCGACCGTGACGCCATAGTCGAAATCATCCACCTGCTCCGGTCCCTGCTTTTCCCCGGTTATTTCGGCCGGCTGGATCTCGCGTCCCAGTCCATAAATTACCATATCGGCGATCTTTTGGACAACATCTATGTGAAATTGCACCGGCAAATCTGCCACGCGCTGAAAAGCCAGACCGACCAGTCGGCGGCGTCTCCGGATGAATTGTCGGAAAAAGCGGACGAATTAATCTGCCGGTTTTTCGACAAACTGCCTGAAATCAGAAATTGCCTGGCCAAAGACGTGCAGGCGACTTACGACGGCGATCCCTCCGTCACTTCTACCGACGAGGTGGTATTTTCCTTCCCCGGCATCTTCGCCATTAGCATATACCGCCTGGCGCATGAACTGTATTCTCTCCTGGTGCCGCTCATTCCGCGGATCATGACCGAATACGCCCACAACAAGACCGGCATTGATATACATCCGGCCGCCAACATCGGCACGCCTTTTTTTATCGACCACGGCACAGGCATCGTTATAGGCGAAACAACCAGCATCGGCAACTATGTGCGCATATATCAGAGCGTTACGCTGGGCGCGCTGTCCCCGCAGCAGGGGCAGTCCCTGCGCGGCGTCAAGCGCCATCCGACGCTGGAGGACTATGTGATCGTTTATTCCGGCGCATCTATCATGGGCGGCGAAACGGTCATCGGCAGAGGCAGCGTTATAGGCAGCAATGTCTTTCTCACGCAGTCGGTACCGCCCGGCAGCCGGGTAAGCCTGAAAAAATCATGACCGCGCGGACGGGAAAGCTGCCGCGGATTTTAGCGCCAGCCCCCGTTCAAAACATGGCTAATATGTGTGGGCCGGTTTGCCCCTGCGGGGCGTATAACGCAGGCAATATTCGTAGGGGCGAGGCAAAGCGGCCGCAAAGATGCCACGCTTTTAGGCCGGGGATTGTGTTGCCCTGCGGCCCCAAAATAAGAATTGCGCTCAAAGGCGGTTGCTGCGCAATTCCAGCATAACGGTGTCGCGCCACCGGCCGCCGCTGTCCTGCGCGATCCTTTCCCGGCGGCCGATTCGCCGGAAGCCGCATTTTTCGCATAAGGCGACGCTAAATGCGTTGTCGGCGATGACAACCGCCAAGAGCGACCAAATACCGTGCTTTTCCGACTCCCGGATGATTTTGCGCAAAAGCCTTGCGCCCAAACCCCTGTGGCGGCAAGCTTCGGTTATGTAGAGGCTGACTTCCGCCACGCCACGGTAAGCGGCGCGCGCCGAAACCGGCGACAGCGCCGCCCAGCCGGTTATCGCGCCGTCTTCCGTGATGACGTACCGGCAGATTTTAAGATGCGCCGCGTCCCAGATTTCATAAGGGGGACAGCATTTTTCAAAGACGGCGATGTCAAGTTTTATGCCTTCCTCATAGATAGCGCGGACGGACGGCCAGTCTTCTTTTTTCATGCCGCGCGTTTTAAAAAGAGTAGCCATGCCGCCTCAGACGGTTTCCTGACATTCTTCCGCATAGCGGGCGTAAGCATAAAGAAGATCCGAAAGCCTGTTTATGTACCGGATGAGCAATGAATTGACCGGCGACCGGTCGTTTAAATTAACGACGGCGCGCTCCGCCCGCCGGCACACAGTGCGCGCTATATGCAGCGCGCCGGACGCCTTGTTGCTGCCGGGTACGATGAATTTGGGCGCGGGATCGTAAAGTTTAATGGCCTCGTCTATCCAATTTTCCAGTTTTTTCACCGTCTCATCCGTCAACCCGGCGGCATATTTGCCGGAAGGGTCGGCCAGCTCGCCGGCCACGCCGAAAAGCTCGCGCTGCACCTCCCGCAAACGCCCGGCCATAAGATCGTTTTCAAGAAAATTCCGGGCAAAGCCGATCTGGGAATTGAGTTCGTCAACAGTGCCGTAGCTTTCCACCCGCAAGTCATATTTTTTGACGCGCGTGCCGTCCAAAAGGCTGGTCATGCCCTGATCGCCGCCCCGGGTGTAAATAATCGTCTTGCTCATTTTTATCTCCTCCTTAAAAAATAACCGCCGGCCTTGCCGCTTTTCCCGCCCGGGAAAAGTGAATTTTCGAGCGGCCGGCTTGAATAATCTATAATATATTCTCTATAAAGTTGATATTTTCGGCGGTAAACAGAAA
>JAISPA010000013.1 GCA_031275255.1 Acidaminococcales bacterium
GGTCGATTGCTTTGTCCGGCAAAAACCGGTCGGTTATGTAGCGGTTGGAAAGCGTCGCCGCCGCGACCAGGGCGGCGTCTTTTATTCTTACGCCGTGGTGTACCTCATAGCGTTCTTTCAAGCCGCGCAGTATCGATATGGTGTCGTCCACGTCCGGCTCGCGCACCATGACCGGCTGGAAGCGCCTCTCCAGCGCGGCGTCCTTTTCTATATACTTGCGGTATTCGTTGAGCGTGGTGGCGCCTATACATCTTAATTCCCCGCGCGCCAGCATGGGCTTCAGGATGTTACCCGCGTCCATGGCGCCTTCGGCCGCGCCCGCGCCCACGACCGTATGCACTTCGTCGATGAACATGATTATTTCGCCTTGCGCTTCCGCGACTATTTTCAGGACGGCTTTGAGCCGTTCCTCAAATTCGCCGCGAAACTTTGCCCCGGCTACCAGCGCCGCCAGGTCAAGAGCGTATAAAGTTTTGCCTTTCAGCGTCTCCGGCACGTCGCCGGCCGCGATGCGCCGGGCCAGCCCTTCGGCTATGGCCGTTTTGCCAACGCCCGGCTCGCCGATGAGTACAGGGTTGTTTTTTTTGCGGCGCGAAAGTATTTCAATCACGCGGCGAATTTCCTCGTCCCGGCCGATAACCGGGTCGAGTTTTCCTTCCCGCGCTTTCGCGCTGAGGTTTTGCCCGTATTTTTCCAACGTCTGCCGGGAAGAGTCGTCCGCGCCCGTTTGCGCCGAATAGGCGGCGATGTGCTTTTCGATATTCTTCCTGGTTACGCCGTAACGGCGGCAAAGCTCTACCACGTCCGTTTCGCCGTCGCCGGCCAGAGCCCAGAGGATATGGCAGGGTTCGATAAGGGCACAGCGGCTTTTTTCGGCAAAATCCCCGGCCAGCGCCAGTACGCGGCTGACCGCCGTGTTCATGCGCAAAGCGCCTTCCGCGCCCCTGACCCGCGGCAGCCGTTCCAACAGGCTTTCCGCTTCTTTTTTGAAGGCGGCGCTGTCCATTTTAAGCTTTTGCAGCAGCCAGCCCAAAAACCCGCCGTCCTCCGTCAGCGCGGCTAAAATATGCACGCCGGTAAACTCCTGGTGATAATTGAGCAAAGCGTGTTTTTGCGCCAATTCCATTACTTTATTAGTATTTTCACTATATTTTTCCGGATTCATCGTTAAGCATCCCCTTGTCAAATATTTTTGCGTCCCGCAGGTTTTTTCATTTGTCTGTAGAATTGTTTACATAATAACTTATGGAGGCCTTTTATGCCATGAACAGTAGCAGTATCATTATTTACCGGCTTTTTGACATAGCCGACGAAATAGATTTGGATCATGTCCAGGCTCTGTGGGCCGCCCGGAACAAGATCGCTTCCCGGCTCAGGCTGGAAAGGGTTTCCCCCAAGGCCATCGCATTCAAAGACCCGCCGGTTTCCGTAGAATTGGGTTCGCATGAGATCATGCTCGGCGGGAGGCCCCACTTGGCGGAAATACGCGCCCGTATATACGATATCGGCGTCATCAGCATAATCGTCCGCATTGATCTGCCGGAACAGGCGACCTACGACGATTTTCTGGATCTGGCGATCGCCAGCGAAAACATCCCTGAGGACAAAATACACGAGTTGGTCAAATCGGTCGCCGACACCATCAAACAAGCGCTGATCAAGCCGCGCGAGCCGGAGTTTGAGGAAGACCTTGTTGTTTATTACCTGTACGAATGGAAAAAAGACTGGGACATAGTGCAGCTGCTTTTGAAAGACCGGATACCCGCCAGCAAGCAAACGAGAGAGGAAACTCTGGCCAACTGCCTCTCTTACGCCGAAGACGTAGCCTATTTTACCTGGGACGCAGCCTTGGTTTACGATCCTTCGGGCAGTATGGACATTCCCGACCTTTTGGAGTTCGCCAACGCGCAGTTTCTGGAACTGCGCTATTATGACAACCTGCTGGAGAAAGAAATAGGCACAATGTATACGGAATTGGAAAAGATAACTTCCATATCCGACCGGCAGCGCCTGCGCAACTACCGGCGCATCCGCGGCCAGTTGATGGAACTGGTGGCGGATGTGGCCAGCCTTACCGACCGCATCAACAATTCCCTGCGCGTCACCGAAGACGTTTTTTACGCGCGCGTCTATTCCCTTTACATACGGCTCCTGCGCGCCGACTCCTGGCGGCAAAGCATTGATTCCAACATCTCGGTCATCCAGCGTACTTACAACATGCTCAACGAAGAGGTGATAACCCGCCGTTCGGAGTTTTTGGATACGGCCGTCGTCGCCTTGCTGGGACTGATTGCTTTGCTGAACATTTACGCCATCTTTCTGCGGTAAAAGGTCTTTGCCTTTTTATTTTTTTGTCTTTTTGACCTTTTGACTATATTGTACACCAGGGATAACTGTTTGGCAAGAGTTTATTTTCAAAGCCGAACTTACCATGGCAAATAGAAAAAGACATAGCCTAAAGCTGCGCCTTCTCTCTAAAACCTTTGAGGGGGCGGCTAAGCCGCGTCTTTTGGTCAGGCTGTCGCCGCCCGGCGGTGGCGGCTTCATGAACAAACAAGCCAAAGGGCGGCGCTGAAGGAAGTTTCGCTCAACCGCGATGGAAAAAGGAGGAGGATGAGTGATTTGCTGTGAAAAAGCGGCGGAACCCGCCATCGCCCGGGCCTATGGCGGGCATGCAAAAAATATGGAGTTGGACGTCCGCAAAAGGAGCGTGGTTTGCAAAGTTAAAGCCCAGCACAAGGGCTTGGGCATGATACCTGGCTTGGAGCGGCGGCGGGCGACGCGCCCGGATGCCGCTCTGGCAATCAGGAGGGGGCATGTTGGCGTTGGGCGGCACGCCGGTACGCCCCAAATACTGGGCTAACCCTCCCCGGCAAGCCATGTCGGCCATAGAACGGGCAAGCTATGCTTGCTGAAAAAAGCTTGCCGCAGATGGTTAGTTTAGTAAGGGGATTTTCTTGGCTCGCGGCGCTTTGGGCGCGGCAATGCGAATTGTTTGCGCGGGCGTTGCCATAAATGGCAATTATTTATGGAGGGTATATTATGAAAATTCGCTTCAGCATATATAAAAAAATCCTTTTGGCGAACTTGTTGTGCTACTTAATCATATCTTTCGCTTTGATAAACGCGTATTCGTATTCGGCGGACAAAGCCATAAGCATCTTCAGCGGCGTGGTAAACCGCAGCGCCCCATTGGTTTTTGAGTCCAAAGACCTGCGGCAGGAATTGCGCGAGCAGGATCTTATGCTGACAAGGTACGCTTTATACAAAAATCCAGATTTTATAACAGCGTACAAGGAGTCGGTTGAAAAAAGCGAAAAACTCATGGCTTCCTTGTCCAAGCGGCTGATCACGCCGGAAGGCAGGCAAATGTGCGTTGACCTCGAGAACCAGCTCAAGGCTTACCGCAGCCTGCATGACGAATATATGCGGGCTGCCGCCAGCCAGGCGGGCATTGCGCCCGCCCTGCGCCAGCGGATGCTCCAGGGGTACGCGGACACGGAAAAACAGGTTAACGAATACGCGCAGTTTTTACTTGACCGGATGGCTTTGCGTACCCGGCAGGCCAACGAAAATACCAGCCAGACGCTTAATTATATAATGTCCGCAATGATTTTGTTAATATTGCTGGCTCTTGTCATTACCGCCGTCTTTGTGAAAAGGCTCACGCAGCCTATCCGCAAAGCGGTGGCCGTTGCCGACGCCATAGCGCACAACGACCTTACCAGGCATGCGCTAAGTTATAAAGGCAATGACGAGATAAGCGATCTTGCGCGCTCGTTTGAAAACATGGTCAAAAACCTGCGCGCGACTATAACCGACATCCTCGGTTTGGCGGGCAATCTTTCGGAATCATGCAAAGAAGTGGACGCCAACGCGGGGCACGCGGCTGAATCGGCGCAAAACATAGCGTCTTTGGTCGACAACATGGCGGATATGCAAACAAAACAGTCCGCTCTGTACAACAAAGCGGACGCCGATATAAAAGATATGGATTCCGTTATCTCGTCAATAATAACAGCCATAGAGCATATCGAAAACATCTCGAAAGAGAGCGACCGAGCCGCCCAATCAGGGCACGGCGCGCTGGAGGAAGCCCAAAAGCAGATGCGGCGGATAAATTGCGCCATGGAAAAATCCACCGGCGTCGTCAGCACACTTGACGGCAGTTCCAAAAAAATCGGCGAGATTATAGACGTCATCAGCAGCATCGCGAACCAGACCAATCTTTTGGCGCTCAACGCGGCGATTGAAGCGGCCCGGGCGGGCGAACACGGGCGCGGGTTCGCCGTCGTCGCCGAGGAAGTGAGAAAGCTGGCCGAGCAGGTGGCAACCGCCACACAGGAAACTTCCGACATTATTACGCAAATCCAGCGAGAGACGCAAAACGCCATAGACGCCATGAAAAACGGTTCCGACGAAGTGGCGAAGGGCAATGCCGTGATCGCCAACACCGGGCAGAGTTTTGACAATATAGCGGAACTGGTCGAAACCTTGAAGCAGGAAATAACGCAAGTCAAACAAAAAGCGGCGCGGCTGACGCAAGACAGCGAAAGCGTGTTCGGGGAAATAAACGCCGTGAAGGGAATATCGGACAAAAACGCCGACGGCGCAAACAACATTAACGCCCTCACAGAGGAACAATCGGCCAATATGGAAGAAATATCCACTACCGTCAGGCAATTGGCGGATTTGGCCGAAACGATGAAAGCGGCCGTGCAAAAATTTAAAATGGCATAGTGTCCCGTAACACCTGAAGGTTGTTAGCAAGCGGCGAAAAGACTGGCGCTTGCTGAGTTTTTGGGCATTATGGAACGCCGGGGGCGCGCCGCCGCCGCCGCCGTATAGCGCAAGGCTTCTTGGCAGGTTTCCCTGTTCATTTGCTGTCAAGCATAGTTATCTCCGCGCTGAGCAACTCGCGCAATTTGCGCATTTCCGCCTCGGACAAGGTGATCCCTTTGCCCATTTTCTCATGCCCTTCGTTCCAGTCGCGGATGTCGTACTTTGGCTCGCCCCCGTTCCAGCTGACACGGTTAAACTCCTTGCGCCATCCTTTGCTGCCCTCTGAGATAACGCCAAGCTCATTTACAACTTCAAACTTGAAATCGCCCTTTTTCGTGGCCATATCATCACCCCTGTTTCACTCGCCACGCCGGTTTCCCCTCTGTGGCGACAGATCCCCTTTTTTCAAAACAGTATTGCGTGCCGTATTTTTGCAACGCGTTTTCAATGGCGCCATGCGCATCTGGTGTATCCAAAACCCAAAGGAAACTGCCGCCGGTTGCGCGCTTGTCGATATAAGCGGCCCCTATTTTGTTGAGCGCGTCTTTCAATGAAGAAGCGGGCGCTGATATTTGCCCGGCAATTTTCTTTGGGCCGTTCTTTGGCTTGGCGGGACACGGCTCATTTTCTTTTGAGAAGGGCATGTCAAATGCCCCGGGACCGGGCGCGCCCAAGGGCGCTAAGATGCTCTGGCCGTCCAAAAGTTGGGCGGCCCTTGTTTTTACTCGCTCCAATAACGCGGATGTTTGCGGCACGCTTGTATCGCCGGCATTGTTTTCGGGAACAATGCCACATTCGCGCAATTGGGCAAACACGCCCTCCATCGTCTTTTGCGGATGGCGGTAATACTCGCTGCCGCGAATGCGTATAAACGTCCAACCAATACGCTCAAGTATTGCCTGGCGCTCCATATCTGAACGTATCTGATATTCGCTGCTGTGCCACGCTTCGCCGTCGCACTCTAAGGCAATTTTCCTGTTGCCGCAACTGACCGCCATGTCAATCCGGTATGCGGAGCCAACTTGATATTGCTGGACAATAGTATACCCTGCCGCCGTTAGTGTTTTTGCCACCGCTTCCTCAAAGGCGGAATCGGACTTCTTCATAATCCGGTCAATTTTCTGGCTGTAGGCGGAAGGATTGTGCGCATATTCAAGCAAGTCGCGGCGTATGTCGCCAGGTTTCAGGTCTTTTACGCAATCAAGGGAGTGCACAACCCATAATTGCTCTTTTGCCCTGCTGGCAGCCACGTTATAGCGCTGCTTTGTAGACGCGTCAATGCCGTCGCCTGTCATACGCAAAGGGCCGTCCCCTTCGTTGCTGTCCACAAGCGAAAGAAAAATCACATCGCGCTCGTCCCCTTGGAAATGCGAAGCGTTGCCGAAAATCATGCGTCTTTCCTCGATTGTTGAAGCGGGAAGGCATTTAAGTATCTGTGTTTGGATTAGTTGCGCCTGTTGGTCGCCTAAGAGCGATATAACCCCGAACGTCATTTTGCTATATTCAGGCTGCTCAATACAAGCGGCGATAAGGGACAGGATGCTTTGGGCTTCGCGGGGATTGGTTTTATTCCGCTCGCGCGCGCCTCCGCTTACGCGATAGTTCACTACCTGTGGGGCAAGTTTCGCCGTTGCGGCATCGCGCAGTGGCTTTATCTTATAGTCATAGCTTAGTTTGTTGCTGTAGCCGATAATATCCGGCAGGCATCTGAAATGCTCGCGCAGCATCAGGGGCTGAAAGGTAGTCAGCGCGATGTCGTACAAGGAGGCTTTGGCATCGTATAGCCAATGGTTCGGGATTTTATCAATATATATATCCATGAGCGCGTTAACCCGGTCGACGTCTATCCCGACCGCAAGAGGGCTGACTTGCTTGTCGTCTCCGACTATGATGGCTTTTTTTGCCATATAGAGAATGCCGAGCGAGGAAAGGTCGCATTGGCTTGCTTCATCCACGATGATTACATCAAATTTGTTCTCTGCTGGATTCAACGAATCCAGCGCTTTGCCTATTGGCATTATCCAAGCGGGGACGGCATCCAGGCAAACAGACATTTGCTCCCTTGCCCGCCTGCGGTATAGAGGCGCTTTCTTGCCCGTGCCCTTGCCAATTTTTTTGACCGTGAGTTTCCAACCTTGTAAAGCCTGGCGCATGTCAAGATTGGATTCTGTCTTTCGCAGCAAATGGAACCACGCTTGGTTTGCCGCGAGTTCCGCGGTCGCTTCACGGAGTTTGACGCTCAGCAAAGCATTGTCTTTTTGCAGGGACTCAAACGGTTGCGCCGTTATGCCGTCGATGATTCCGGCAAATTGTTTCCATTTCCAGGCATCTTCTATATTATCAGGGCAAACGCTTGCCCCATGAACGCCCTGCCTCCCTTCTATGGCTTCGGCCCATTTGGGGGCGTGTTTTCGGATTTTTCCCAATATCCCGCTTTTCTTTTGAATGTCTTCGTATTTAGCGTAAACAGTTTCAAGCTGCGCGTACCCTGCCCGATATGCCTCTTTGTCGTTTGTCGCAACCGCGCTTTTCAGCTTCTTGCAGATGCTTGACGCACTTAGTGAGTTTTCGGAAAGAAGGCCAAGAACGGTATTTTTTCTTGATTTCGCAGCATCAAGCAGAGTATTTTTCCTGCTTTTCTCGAATTGGTACGATTCCCAATCATGTACAGATTTTAACTGTTTGGGCAATCCTCCAACAATACCCTGAAACAGTTTTTCAATTTGAATTTGTTCAGTATCCATTGCCGCAATGGGAAATACTTTTTCAAACGAAAGGCCCGTGCTCTCTACGTCTTGTTTGAAAACTGGAAATTTATTTTGATGCCAGTCAAGATAATGCCGAATCTTATCAACGAAACGGATTGCGATGTTTTCCGGTTCATCGCCTAACGCATTAAACTCCGGCGCGCCGCCTTTGCCGGGCAATTCGTTCCATAATGGGGCTATGCCATCTCTCTTTTTGCCTATCTCAATAAATGCGAGCAAAGTCTCCAAATCATCGCCGCTGGACATTAATTTGCCATTTATCTTTACTCCGTTGAAAACAATAGTTGCTTCTTTGTTGAAAATATTGAATATAAAATCAAGAGCAGAAAGCTTTCCTTTCTTGGCGATGGATTTTAGCCTGGGGATGTTTCCGGTTATCATTTCGCAGGTGATTTCAGGGTTCACGTCAATAATCCGGCCAGTCAGGCATACGGCATTCCGAGATGAAAACTGCGCCGCATCTTCTATCAATGAGCATAGCTTCTCCCAGCGCCGGCGATATCCTCCGCCCCGCTTGCCGTCGGCGGCGGCAGTGGTTGCCCACTTTTCAATACCCTGCAACGGGAGGATGTAATTGTTTGCTATATCTTCAATTCGATCTGCCACAGGTTTTTTCACGATGGCCGGGTTTTGCGCCGGGGCGTCTGTGCTTGACAGGGCTATGGCAAAATCATCGCATAGCTGGCTAAAATCCGTTGGCGTTGGCAATAGCCGCGGGTTTGGCAGATTCGTTTCAAGTTCCTGCTCATCGCTCGTTGTTATTGCGCCGTTACATTTGTACACAAATTCCAAGTCATCTATCGAAACGGGCATGGCCTTAAAAAGCGTAACTTTTCCCGGTATGTACGACAGATCTTCGGAATGCGCATAAACAAACGAGGCGGCGTCTTTTACCGAATACTCGTTGCCGGAAAAAACAATAGGCCGACACTCTGAATGGCGTATCATAAAGAGTTTTTTGCGAACATCTTCGAGTTGCCGAAGTATGGCGTTTCGCCTGGCTGCCGCCGTCTCCGCCACTGCCGCCATTTCATCTGAATTGTGGCGATCCATATAATCCGATATGCCATCAACGGAATGAGCCATAACGCTATTGTCGTCGCTGGTAACTGTAACACATAAGGGCCGGATAGCTTCAGGAATTTTGTCATATATGACGCTTAGCGCCTTGGGAGCATAACTCGTCACAAGCACGCTATTGCCTCTGGCCAAAAAATGCCCGAGGAGATTTGCGATGGTATGTGTTTTGCCTGTCCCGGGAGGCCCCTGCACTAATACCGCATTATAGCGTTCAATACGCTCCGCAATCTCAAGTTGTTCCCGATTTGCGGATTTCGACAACAAAATATCAGGATTTTCACCGTTTGTCTTTGCCAAACTTACGCCTATATCTGCTTCCGTTGCCGGTTCCGGCACTTTAATTGTTCCGCCAGACACTATTTCGCCAATAAATGTGGGGAATGCCTTTGTCCTCTCAATATTTCCGATAATTGCTTCAATAGCTTTTGATGTGCCATCAATCTTCTTGCGCACGAAGAAAACAGTGTCGTTCATTGAGACGGTCAGCCGGGAATTTGCCGCTTCATCTTGGCTGCCAAAGGCAATGAATTTACTGTCCCCGGACAATCTGTGCGTAAACGCTTTAATAAAATCCGAAGCGCCGACGCGGTCCATTGGATGGTAATAATTCTCAAGCAGTTTTTTTTGAGCATCCTTGACGACCGAATGATTGATATCCGCAATATCGGACAGCAGCGAAGCGTATAATTCCGGTGCGTTGTCGGTATCGCAGATCGTCAGGACGTTTTCAGCTGCGTCCAAATGTATGGCAACGCGTTTCAACAGGATTGGGTGATTGTATTTAGCGTCATCGTCAAGTCGCAGAACGCCATTTCCCACCATAAGTTCTTGCGTCTCTGTTTCGCGGTTAATGTCTGTATATACGTTGAACAGGCGCATAAACAGCGCGCGCGCCGACGCAATGACGCGTTGCCTGGCAACCCATTGTCCGCGCAAAGAAACCCATTTATCGTAATCATGTTTTAATCCCTGCCTGGCGGCGAACTTGTCGCCGCCGGGCAATTCGGGCATGACTTCGGCACTTTGCCTGTAGTCGTGCCAGCCCGGCATAAGATAGGGCTCAAGGGCGTCGCTTGGCCTGGGGCATATTTGAAAATCCGGTTTTTTAACTCGGAGCAGCGCATTGGGGCTGAAATCTTCCGGTTCCGTTTCGTCTGAGGCGGCGGAATCCTGGAATGACAACTGCACATACCCTTCATATTCCAGTTCCAGTATTTTGCTTGTAAAGAGGGTAAAAAGCTGCTGGTTTATGTCCGTTACAACTTTGCCGCGCAAAGAGGCAAGCTCGCCGATATATTGATATAACGCGGCAACTTTTTCAAATGTTTCCATATTTATTGCCTTTTGTATATACTGTTTGCTTTGCCTGTAGCTAAATTAATCAACACTGCTATTATACCGCGCAATGGCCAGGAAAACAAGGGATGGGCGCCCAATTCAGCTCGCGGTTGTCTTGACGTTTTAGCTATTTGAATATACAATTATTCCTATAAAACGGCTTGTTCGGCGGCGGGCGGCGTAAAGTTTTTTCCTTGGGGGACGGATATGCGCGATTACATCATCGTTACGGAGAATTTATCCTATAGTTATAAAACGGCCGGCGGCGCTCAAATCAATGCTTTAAGCGGCGTGTCGCTCAAAATAGAGCGCGGCGAATTCGTCGCGATCGTCGGCGTGAACGGCTCTGGCAAATCCACGCTGGCCAAACACTTCAACGCGCTCATCCCGCCCCAGTCCGGCAAATGCGTAGTGTGCGGCTGCGATTGCGCAGATAGCCAAAACACCCTGCTGATAAGGCAGAACGTTGGCATGGTTTTTCAAAATCCGGACAATCAGATAGTGGCGGCCCTGGTGGAGGAAGATGTGGCTTTCGGCCCGGAAAACATCGGGATGCCGCCGGAGATGATCCGCGAACGTGTGCGCTTCGCCCTGGCGGCCGTAGGCATGGAAGATTACCGCCGGCAGGCGCCGCACATGCTTTCGGGCGGGCAGAAGCAGCGGGTGGCCATAGCCGGCGTGCTGGCCCTTCAACCCTCCTGCATGGTGCTGGATGAGCCGACCGCGATGCTTGACCCTTTGGGCCGCCGGGAAGTGTTGTCCGCCGTGCTGGAGCTTAACCGGCAAAAAGGCATAACTATTGTCTATATTACCCATTTCATGCGGGAGGCGGCCCTGGCCGACCGGATAATCGTCATGGACGGCGGGCGCGCGGCGCTGGCAGGACAGCCCAAAGAAGTGTTTTATCAGGCGGAAAAGCTTAAAAAGCTGGGGCTTGACGTTCCGCTGCCCGCCGACATAGCCTGGCGGCTGAGACAAAAGGGCGTATCTGTGCCGCCCGTGGTTACCGAAGAAGAATTGGCGGTGGCTTTATGCCGTTGAGTTTGGAAAACGTTTCTTATGTATATATGAAAGGCACGCCTTACGAAAGGCGGGCGGTAGACAACGTCAGCCTGGAAATTCAAAAAGGGGAATTTGTCGCGCTCATCGGACATTCCGGCTCCGGCAAGTCAACGCTGGCCCAGCATATGGCCGGGCTTTTGCCGCCGCTGGCCGGGCAGGTAAAAATCGACGGTACGGATCCGTGCGCCAAAGGGAAGGAAGCTCTGACAGCGCGGCGCAAAGCCGGGCTGGTGTTTCAATATCCCGAACACCAATTGTTCGCGGAGACGGTATTTGACGATGTGGCTTTCGGCCCGCGCAACCTTGGCCTCGCGGAAGAAGAAGTCAGGGAGAGGGCGGCGACGGCTTTGGATTTTGCGCAAATGCCGATCGAAGAATTCGGCGCCCGCTCGCCTTTTCAGCTTTCCGGCGGGCAGATGCGCAAGGCGGCGATCGCCGGCGTGATCGCCATGCGCCCGGACTATCTTATCCTCGACGAGCCGACGGCCGGCTTTGACCCTTTGGCGCGCGGCCTGTTTTATGAAGAATTGAAAAACCTTCATAAAAAAAGCGGCATGGCGGTGATCATGATCACGCACAGCATGGAGGAAGCCATTGAACTGGCCAGGCGGCTTTTGGTCATGTCCGGCGGCAGGATAATCATCGACGGGCAGCCGGAGCGGATATTCCGCGAACAAAGGGGCGAGCTTTTAGCCGCCGGCGTAACCGCGCCGGCCATAGTTTCCCTGACCGACCGCCTGCGGGCGCACGGATTCAGCATCAATGCCGATTGCCTGGACGCGGACGACCTGGTGGCGGAACTTTTGGCCGTCCTGCCGGGAAAGGGGCCTGGCGATGCTCGGTAACATAACTTTCGGACAATATTTCCCCGGCGACACGCCTGTGCACAAACTGGATCCGCGCACCAAGATCATCCTGACCATCATTGTCATTGCGGCCACTTTTACGGCGGCGGATTTTTGGGCTTACAGCCTGTTGACCGCTTTTTTTGTCTTTGTTACGGCTTTGGGCCGATTGAGTTTTGTCCGGCTTCTGCGTTCGGTCAAACCGCTCTGGCCGATAATTCTGATTACCTTTTTTGTGCATGTTTTCAGCGGGCAGGGGGAGACGCTCTTTCGCCTGTTTATATTTAAAATAACCGGGGCCGGTTTGACGCAGGGAATTTTAATGAGCCTGCGGTTGGTCTTTCTGATCTTGTTTTCCTCGCTCATGACCATGACCACCTCCCCCCTTGAACTGACCGACGGCCTGGAGAGGTTGCTGCGCCCTTTCCGCAGGATCGGCCTGCCGGCGCACGAACTGGCCATGATGATGACCATAGCCTTGCGTTTCATTCCGACGCTTTTGCAGGAAACGGAAAGGATCATGATGGCGCAAAGCGCGCGCGGCGCTGATTTTAAGAGCGGCGGTTTGACGCGCAAGGCCAGAAACATACTGACGCTGATTGTGCCGCTTTTTTTAAGCGCCTTTCGCCGGGCGGACGAATTGGCCACGGCGATGGAAGCGCGCTGTTACCACGGCGGCGAGGGGCGCACCCGGATGCATGAACTGGCTCTGGCAAAAAGCGACGCCTTAGCCGCTTTGATCGTCGTTTTTCTGGCGGCGGTTTTGGCCTTTATCAAATGGTGCGGATAAAATGCGCAGGCTGAAACTTACCGTCGCTTACGACGGCACAGGCTATCACGGTTTTCAGCGCCAGAAAGGCCAGCCGACCGTTCAGGCCGTGCTGGAGGACCGTCTCGCGCTCATCTTCGGCCAGCCGGTAACTTTCAGCGCGGCCGGGCGTACGGACGCCGGCGTGCACGCCTTGGGGCAGGTAATGTCCTGCTCGGCCGAAGGCCGCATCCCCACGGAAAACATCCTGCCGGCCGCCCGTTCGGTGCTGCCGGCGCAGATTGCGGTCATAGAGGCCGCAGAAGTTGAGGAGAGCTTTCATGCCCGCCGCAGCGCCAAGGGCAAGCGCTATATTTACAAGATAGCGGAA
>JAISPA010000053.1 GCA_031275255.1 Acidaminococcales bacterium
CGTTCTATGCCGAGCGCATCCATAAAGCCGAGGACCAATGTCATGACCAAGGCTACGATGGCGGGCGCGGCGGGAATAAAGAAGGGAAAAATAAAACACATGGCGATAAAGACGATCACCATGCCTTCAAAAGACAGCGGCATCCTTTTCATAAGCATGGCGGCAACCCGTTTGCTCAGGCCGGATTTGTCCACGCCCTTGGCCATGATCAGGGCAAAGAGCAGCATCCAGATACTGGGGCTGGCAAACCCGCTGAAAGCATCGGCCGGCGGGGAGATTTTCAGAATAAAATAAAGTACGCAGGCTAAAATGGCCGGAAAGGCCGGCGGCATGACGGCGGCTATCCACCAGACGGCGGTCAGCGCGGCTACGGCCATAGCTTGTGAGCCGGCCTTGCTAAGGCCGGGAATCGGCGTAAACCACAAAAAGGCAAAAGCTGCCAGGCCTAAAAGTATGCCAATATTTCTTCTGGCTGCCGGCACGGGCGGCGGCCCTCCGGGAGCCGGTTTTGTTGCGGCGTTATTACTCATGGCGGTTCCTCCTTTGTTGAATAGGGCAGGACAAAACAGTTATCATATGGGTTCCCGCACTTTGATAAAACACGGGAACCCACAACAGTTCAACGGTTATTTTTTCAGGTCGTCAAAAAAGCCGATTATCGCGGCTTCGCCGGGTATACCCAGTTCTTTCCAACGTGCGTGCGCGTTGTCGTAGCTGTCTTTGGTCATAGCGGTGCGCTTGGAGAAACTGTTGATATATTTATGCTGTTTGCAGGCGAAGATAAAGGCTTTGGAACCGTAGGGGCGGTCGTCCGGCGGGTTCTTGCTGGGATCAAGCGGGGTAGACCAGGTATTGCGCCATATCTCAATATCTTCCGAGCAGCGGCAGCGGGTGGTGGCGGCCCACATGACTTCTTCCAAGTCCGTCGGATCCACATCGTCATCGACGATGTAGTAGAACTTGCTGTAAAACCCGCCGCCCGCCGAACCGGCCGCTACCATAGCCGCCTGTTGCGCGTGGCCGGCAAACATTTGCTTTATGGACACAACGGTCATGCCCCAGCCGCCCGCGCCGGCCGGCGGCGACCATACGCCTTTGATGCCGGCGACGCCGGCCGCTTCCATGTCGCGCCAAATCTTAGCGGAACGCATAGCGCCCAAAAATACGCTTTGTTCGTTGGCGCCCGGTTTATCGGCCATCATAGCGGCGGTGAAGATAGGATTGTTACGATGGTAGACGGCTTCAATCTGCAGGTAAGGGCACTTGTCGCCCGGTTTGCCATAATACCCGGTGAATTCTCCGAACGGCCCTTCCGACAGCGTCCGGTCAGGATAGACGTACCCTTCGACGGCGAATTCGCACTCGGCCGGGAAAGGTATGCCGGTTACTTTGCCTTTGACCAGTTTGATCGGGCTGCCCGCAAAGCCGCCCGCATAGTCAAATTCAGACTCGTGGTTGGCAAAGCCGGTAGAACCCAAAATCATCAGCAAAGGATCTACGCCGTAGACGCTGACGACCGGCAGAGGTTTGCCTTGCTCCCACCATTTTACCCGATCCAAGCCGCCGCCTTTGCCTGGTGAGGTAAAAAAGCCGACCTTGTCTTTTTCCATAGCCATCTGGCGGTAGGTGCCGACATTATAACGCCCGCTGTCCGGATCCTGCGTTATTACGATATCGCCGGTGCCGATGTATTTGCCGCCGTCGCGGGGCCAATGCTGCGGGATGGGGAATTTGAACAGGTCAATTTTATCGCTGGTCAGGTAATTCTCAAAAATCGGCGCATCTTTTTCGGCCACATATTCGGGCGAAACCTTTTTGAAACTATTTTTTATCTGCTGTACCAGGTCCAGCGGGCGCCTGCCCGGTTTCTCCCTGAAGGACAGAGCCAGGCGGTTGTAACTGCCGCCAATGGGGTTAAAGAGCACCGAACCCGTGTCAAAGCCTTTGGGTTTTTCAAACAGCAAAGTAGGATGTCCCGGATTTCTGCCGTTTAGATAAGCTAAAGAGCTCATTTCCAGCACAGGGTCAACGTCTTTTTTGATTCTCGCCAGTTCGCCGATTTTTTCCACCTCAGTCAGCCAGTCCCGCAAGTTATTGATTTTTACATCTCCCATAAAAATTAAGCCTCCTATATTAATTTTGCGCCTCAGCGCTCTGATGATTAAATCATCCTACAGACGGCGGTTTTTCGTAGTAACAGTAAATAAAATTTATGTAATTAATAAACTGAAAATTTTGTCAAATATATAAAAATTTGTAGCGCCGGCTACAAATTTTCCTGATAATCTTTAACTAAGATGCGCAAGAAGTCCTCCGCCTCTAAGCTCCCTTGCCCGCGTGAGCGAGAATACAGGATGCGTGATGAATTGCGATTGCGCGATTGCGGCAGCAACAGTTTCGTATTATAATATAGTAAAAATTATTGACGGAGGCGGCAATCCCACACGGCCAACGCTACCCAAGGCATGTTTACACTACCGTTCAACGCTCAGAACCTGAACATTTCAGATAGTGTCAACACACCCTGCAGGGCAGCTTAGTGAAAGCGGATAAAACTATTGCAGGCAATTTAACTTGCAATTTCCCGGATACGAACACCAAAAAATATTGCGTTGACATTAATTATAGTAAGTGATATAATCAATTTTTTTGACTTCTTTTGACTTATTTTAATTGTTATGTTAAAATTAAAAATATAGTTGCGACTATTGAACTATACCCCGTTTAACTGAATATCAACCGGGTTCATGCCGAAGTTAGCGGGGGTTGGCCGTTTTTTGCTTTCCCGCTGCCAATAGATGAATAAACAAAATGCCGGCCGTCCTTGGCCGAATTTTTGTTATTCCTCTTATCGCGGATAACCTGCCGTATATTCTTCACTGCGCTTTCAGACCGGATTTTTTGCCATCCCTGGCAAATTCGGCATTTGCCCCTCAGCGGCTTTCAGCGGAGAGCGGCCTGCGAAAACGGAAGATTTTAAGGTGGTTGGTTCGATAGTTAATTCGCAATATTCAGACTCGGCATTTGCCTTAACCAGTACCTTGAAACACCTAAAGGTTGTCAGCGGACGGCGAGGCTTTGCAACACCGCCCGGCGGGAAAAAACCGGCGTTTGGTAAACTTTTAGGTGTTACGGGGTACTGCCGGGAAGTTTCGGCAAAAGTACATCTGATTGTCGTTTATAGCGGCGCCTGCAATTCATGCCAAAAGATCAAAGAGGCGCGCCGTGGCGATTCGAACAGCTTACATGCTTGACCGTAAAGCGGCAAACATAAGCCGTATGTGGTTTGGGGGAGGAGAGTTATGCTTGCCATAGGCGACAAGGTAGTTTATCCAATGCACGGAGCCGGGATCATTGAAGCGATTGAGGAGCGGGAGATTCATGGTGAAAACCGCAGTTATTTTGTGCTGTGCATGATCTTCGGCGACATGAAGGTAATGATCCCGGTAAACAGTGTCGACAACGCAGGGGTAAGGCCGGTTATCGACCAGTCCGAGGTTGGCAAGGTCCGTACGGTGCTTGTTGATACAAGCGCTGAGCAGCAGCGCCATGCTAACTGGAACCGGCGGTTTAATATGTATCTGAAAAAACTAAAAAGCGGCAATATCTGCGAAGTGGCGGATGTGGTGCGTCTTTTGGTCAATCAGGAAAAATGCAAAAAACTTTCCACAGGCGAGCGGCGGCTCTTGAATACTGCCAAACAGATACTGTTGAGCGAGCTTATGCTCTCGTTTTCTTGTGATTTGGAAAAAGCCGATATGTGGCTGCGCGAGCAATTTTGAAAATTTGCCGAACGGCCCGGAGCATACCGGAAAAGATAAGATCAGCCCGTCAAAAGAGCCTGAACGCGGATTGTCAAGAAATCACACAAACCTGACGCCGTTTGACTAAAGGCGTCAGGTTTGTTTTGGTTTGCGCGCTTTTGTTTTCAGCTAATACTGTTCTTTGGCCGCCTTCAGCGGGAGTCGAATCTACCGCTGAGTAAATTGTTTAATTGCTTTTCGCGTGTTCGCGGTAAACCCGGCCGTTCAGGCGCTATTTCCGTTCCGGCAGCAGGGTCCGCCACCCTTGCAGTTATTTTTCCGCAGGCGGCGCCGGGGCATTGTTATTGCGTATGTTTTTGTGTATTATTAAGATATGTGATGCTTTAAAGAAATAAAGGCCGGCTGTCATACGAATAATTATTGCAGATAAAGCGTTAAAGCCCGGGAAGGCGAACCTTGGACCCTGCCGGCGGCGCGCGGCTGTCTGTTGCGGGCCGGCAGGCTGCGAACATTATATTTTATGGCAAGGAGGTGAAAAAATGCTGGAAAAAGTTTGGCAGATAATAATTGTTACGGTTTTTGCGTTCAGCGGTCTGCTGCTCGGCCTTTATATCACGCCGTTTATTTCCACGTTGGTCGAGCCGGCCGTTTTTGATCTTGGTTTGTTCAGCGTCCCGCTTACTTCCATATTGTCGTATTTGCTCGGTTTTGTCGCTTGTGGCATTTTGGGTTATTTTTTGGCGCCTTTTATAATAAAGTACATTTACATTTGCTCGGAGCTTGTTGTCAATATGTTGTCAAAATTGCCGGCAAGTGAGATTACCCTTGGCGCCGCCGGACTTATAATCGCCCTTATCATGGCCAATCTCCTGGGAAGCGCCGCTTCCCACCTTCCTTTTATCGGCCATTATTTGCCAATCGTGTTAAGCGTGGTATTCGGTATTGTCGGCGTGAGGCTTGCGCTGGCCAAAAAAAATGATATTATAAGAATCGGCAAGCCGCTTTTTCGCGAAAAGAGCGCGAAAACGGCGAAAATAGCGGCCGCGAGCACTGCCGCTTCCAATAAAATACTTGATACAAGCGTTATTATTGACGGGCGGATTGCGGATATCTGCAAGACGCATTTTATAGAAGGGACGCTGCTCATACCCCAGTTTGTACTTGAAGAGCTGCAGCGTATAGCCGATTCCGCCGACGCCATGAAGCGCAACCGCGGCCGGCGCGGGTTGGATGTTCTGCAGGAAATGCGGGACGCCGGTCATTGCGCGGTGGAAATTGTAAACCATGATTACGACAACCTGACGGAAGTTGACGCCAAATTGGTCAGGTTAGGGCAGGAATTGGGCGCGAGCGTCGTTACCAACGATTACAATCTGAACAAAGTGGCGGAGTTGCAGGGCGTACGCGTACTCAACATAAACGAACTGGCCAATTCGGTGAAAACCGCCGTCCTGCCTGGCGAGGAGATGGCGGTAAACATCATCAGGGAAGGCAAGGAATTCAACCAGGGCGTGGCTTATCTTGACGACGGTACGATGATCGTTGTCGAGGGCGCGCGCCACCGCGTCGGCGAGATGATGGAAATCGTCGTTACGTCTGTTTTGCAAACGGCGGCGGGGAAAATGGTTTTCGCGAAATTAAAGTAACCATAAGGAGAAAGCGATGGAAAGACTTCACACAATCATGCCGGCGGCGGGCCGCGGGCTGCGCCTGGGCGCCGGCATGAACAAAATGTACGTTAAGATCGGCGCCCTGCCTGTCTTGATTTGTGCCTTGAAAGCGCTTAACGCCTGCCCGTCCTGCGAGACTGTAACGATTGCGGCAGTGCCGGAAGAATTGACGCGCGTTCAGGAATTGCTTGAAGAATACAGGGAATTTTTCCCGCGGCTCGCCTGCAGTGTGACTCCGGGCGGAAAAACGCGCCAAGACTCTGTACGCAACGCGCTTAGGCAGCTGCCCGCGGATTGCGGCTTTGTCGCGGTACACGACGGCGCGCGCCCGTTAATCACCGCCGCACTGTTTGAAAATGTGCTGGCGCGCGCGCGCAAAACCGGCGCGGCGATTGCCGCCGCCAGCGTCAACGACACGGTCAAGTTTGTGCGCAATAATTTGATTGAGAGCACTGCGGACCGCGCGCATATAATGTTTGCCCAGACGCCGCAGATATTTTCCCGCAAAATACTGGAAGACGCTTACGCCAAGGCGGAAAAGGACGGTTTTTCCGGTACGGACGATGCATCGCTGGTGGAAAACATCGGTTACCGGGTAACGGTTGCGGCCGGAGACCCGGACAATATAAAAATAACTACTTCTATGGATGTTTTTTTGGCGGAAAAGATGCTGGGTGTGCAATAGATGGATTTTCACGTTGGAAACGGATTTGACGTACACGCTCTGTCGCCCGGCCGGCGCCTGGTCATAGGCGGCGTCGCCATCCCGTATGAATACGGTCTTTTGGGCCATTCCGACGCCGACGCGCTTATACACTCTATCGCCGACGCTCTCTTGGGGGCGGCCGGGCTGGGCGATATCGGGCGGCATTTTCCCGACACCGATCCGCGGTACAAAGACGTCTCCAGCCTGGCGCTTTTGGCCGAAGTAATGGAGCTTCTGCGCGCGGACGGCTGGCGGGTCAACAATATAGACGCCGTAGTCATGGCGCAGGCGCCTAAACTGGAACCTTATATCGAAAAAATGCGGAAAAACATCGCGCAAATCTGCCGCGTCGACGGGCGATCCGTCAATGTCAAAGCCACGACGACCGAACGGCTCGGCTTTGTCGGGCGCGGCGAAGGCATCGCGGCCGAAGCTGTGGCAAGCATTGTAAAGTCTTTATGAGGAGCGCTGAAATTATGGAAGGGAAACAGGTAAGAGTACGCTTCGCGCCCAGCCCCACCGGACCGCTGCATATCGGCGGCGCGCGTTCGGCCCTCTTTAATTGGCTGCTGGCCAAAAAGACCGGCGGCAAGTTCATCCTGCGGATTGAAGATACAGACCTTGAGCGCTCCAGCGCCGAGTCGGAGGAAGGTATCAAAGATGCCTTGCGCTGGCTGGGGCTTACCTGGGACGAGGGCATAGACGCAGGCGGCGAGTACGCTCCTTACCGCCAGACCGAGCGGATAAAGGTGTACGAAGAATATACGCGAAAACTCGTCGGCAGCGGCCAGGCCTACCATTGCTTTTGCAGCGACGAGGAACTGAACCAGGAGCGGCAGGCGGCGTTGGTCAAAGGACAGGCGCCGAAATATTCCGGCAAATGCCGGCGGCTTGACGCCGCACGGCGCGACCTTTACGAAAAAGAAGGCAGGAAACCGGCGGTCAGATTTCTCGTGCCGCCGGATCAGACGATAGTAATCGACGATCTTGTGCGCGGCGAAGTGGTCTTTGACTCAAACGGCATCGGCGATTTTATCATCGTAAAATCGGACGGCATTCCGACCTATAATTACGCGGTGGCCATAGACGACGCTTTGATGGCGATTACCCACGTCATAAGGGGCGAGGAGCATTTATCAAACACGCCGCGGCAGGCGCTTGTTTACCGGGGGCTGGGTTTTACGCCGCCGAAGTTCGCCCATATTTCCCTCATTCTCGGCAAAGACCGCAGCAAAATGAGCAAACGCCACGGCGCGACTTCGGTGGAGCTATACCGGCGGCAGGGTTACCTGCGGGAAGGGCTTTTGAATTTTTTGGCCCTGCTCGGCTGGGCGCCGCCCGCCGAGCGGGAAATATTCACGGCGGCCGAACTGGTGGAACAATTCTCCCTTGCCCACTGCGCAAAAAGTCCGGCGATTTTTGATCCGGAAAAACTCAACTGGATAAACGCCCAGCATATCAGAAAATTATCGGATGAGGAATTTTACGCTTTGGCTTTGCCGCAACTTTTGGGCAGCGGCCTGCTGCCCAATGAAGAGACGCGGGAGAAAAGCTGGCTGCTTAAAGTTGTGGCCACGGCGCGGGAACACGTCTCTTACGCGGCGCAGGTCCCGGAGCATATAAGGCTGTATTTTGAAGATGAGTTTGACTTTGAAAGCGAAGAGGCCAAAGCGGTCCTCATGGAGGAGGACGCCGGAAAAGTGCTGTCTTCCTTCAAATTGCTGGTAAACGCGGCGAAAGATTTGACCCCTTCCGGCGTACAGACCGTTTTGAAAGAGTTGGTAAAATCAAGCGGCCTCCCCGGCAAAAAAGTCTATATGCCGGTGCGGGTAGCCATTACCGGCAGAATGCACGGGCCGGAACTTACACAAATCATCCCGCTTTTAGGAAGGCCGGCGCTGATAAAGAGGGTAGATTACAGTCTTTCTAAAATATCGGCGGAAAGGGCGGGGGGAACGGAATGAAACTTAAAGTGTACAATACCCTGACCGGCGGCAAAGAAGATTTTGTTCCGCTGGAACCTGGCCGGGTAAAAATATATGTTTGCGGCGTTACCCCTTACAATCATCCGCATATCGGCAACGCACGCCCTTTTGTCGTCTGGGACGTGTTCCGCCGTTATCTGGAATATTCGGGCTATGACGTGCTGCATGTGCAGAACTTTACCGATATTGACGATAAAATAATCAAAAACGCCCAGGCGGGAAACCTTTCCTGGCAGGAAGTCGCCGGTAAATACATAGAAAGCTATTTTGCGGTCATGGACCGGCTCGGCGTCAAGCGCGCCCATATTTACCCCAGAGTGTCGGAGCATATAAGCGAGGTCGTCGCCCTGACGGCGTCCCTGATCGAAAAAGGCTACGCTTACGCTTTGGACGGCAATGTTTATTACCGGGTGGAAAAATTTTCTGATTACGGAAAACTGTCCAAGCGCAATCTTACCGATATGCAGGCCGGGGCGCGGGTGGATGTGGACGAGAACAAAGAGCACCCGATGGATTTTGCCCTTTGGAAAGCGGCCCGCCCGGGGGAACCTTCCTGGGAAAGCCCGTGGGGAAAAGGGCGGCCGGGCTGGCACATTGAGTGTTCGGCCATGTCCTTGCGTTATCTCGGAGCGGGGTTCGACTTTCACGGCGGCGGCAGCGATCTTATTTTCCCGCATCATGAAAACGAAATCGCCCAGGCGGAAGCGTCCACCGGCTGCCGTCCTTTTGTCCGTTACTGGCTGCACAACGGGTTTATCACCTTGAACAAGGAAAAAATGTCAAAATCGTTAGGCAATTTTTTCCTGATAAAAGACATATTGGAAAAATACGACCCGCAAGTCCTGCGGTTTTTCATCTTAGCCACCCATTACCGCAGTCCGCTCGACTTTAGCGACGATCTGATGGATGACGCCAGGCGCGCTTTGGAGCGGCTATGCACGGCGAAAGACTGCCTGGCGCGGCTAAAGCTCTTGCCCGGCCGCGGCCCGGACGCCGCCGGCGCTGAACTTATAGCGGCGGCGCTCAGGCTGAAAGCCGATTTTATCGCCGCCATGGACGACGACTTTAATACGGCGCTGGCCGTCAGTTATCTGTTCTCTTTAGCCAAAGAAATAAATATTTACGCGCAAAAGCCGGGCGGCGGAGAGCCGCCCGACGGTAAAGCCGTTCAAACGGCGGCCGGCGTGTTTGACATGATGAGCTCCATCCTGGGCGTTTTGGAAACGGACGGCAAAACAGAAACAGACGGTAAAACGGCGGACATCATGGCCGTACTGATAAAACTGCGCCAAGCGGCCAAAGAGAGCAAAGATTACAAAACGGCGGACAGTATCAGAAACGATTTGCTGCAGATTGGCGTTATTCTTGAAGACACGCCGCGGGGAGTACAATGGAAGTTTAAATGAGATTTGAGCAATACTGTGTTTTAAAAGAAAAACTGCTGGCGTGCGCCGTTTTGCCGGACGGGCGGAAAAGTATGCCGCAGCCCGCGCCTTTGGTTCTGGCCTATCTTGGCGACGCGGTGTTTTCCCTCTGCGTCCGCGAGCGGCTGGCAGCCGCCGAGCGCGGCAAGGTACGCGTACTCAACGACGTGGGCGCGCAGATTGTTTGCGCGGCGGCGCAGGCAAGCGCGCTGGAGGAGATTTTGCCGCTTTTGACGCCGGAGGAGACGGCGGTTGTCCGCCGCGGACGAAATGCCAAATCCTCCGTCCCCAAAAACGCCACCTTACACGAATACCGGCAAAGCACCGGTTTTGAGTGTTTGCTGGGTTGGCTGCACTGGCGCGGAGATAGCGGGCGGCTTTGTTTTCTGCTGGATAGGGCTTTTTGTTTTCTGATCGAAAATTTGCGGAAAAGAGCAATTGACTGACGATGAAAGTCGAACTTTTATATCATACGCCGGAGCCGGAGCGGGCGGTCGCCTTGGCGGGCCGGCTCTGCTATTCGCCGGCCGGGATCGGCGAATTGGCGGCGCGGCTTGATCGGGAGGCCGTGCGCGGCTTTGTCCTCCGGCTGGCGGCAATGGGGCATTTATCTACCTTTGAGCACGCCTCCTTTACTTTCGCGGCGGAAGGCGTCTCGCGCGTTTTGACCCATCAGCTGGTGCGCCACCGGATCGCGTCCTATTCGCAGCAATCGCAGCGGTATGTGTTTGAAGGCGATTTTACGGCGATAACGCCTTTGTCGGTAGAAAACCACCCGGCTGCCAAAGAAAAGTTCCATCTGCTGATGGACGAAATCAAAAAGACCTATAACGAACTCACCGCGCTCGGAATAGACAAAGAAGACGCGCGCTATGTCCTTCCCAACGCAACTGGCACGCGGATCATCATAACGATGAACGCGCGTTCCTTGCTTAATTTTTTTGAATTGCGCTGCTGTTTAAGGGCGCAATGGGAAATCAGGCGGCTGGCGGAAAGTATGCTGGAAAAAGTACGGGAAGCCGCGCCGGCGCTTTTTGAAAAAGCCGGGCCGGCTTGCGTTACCGCGCGCGTTTGCCGTGAAGGCGAAAAAACCTGCGGCCGTCTGGCCGCGCTTTTAAAAGAGGATGGCGCGCGCGATGGCTGAAGACGTTTTGCTTGGGCGCAAAAGCGTGCTGGAAGCGCTGAAAGCCGGCCGGGAAATCGACCGTATAATCGTGCAGGAAGGGCCGCGGCAGGGCAGTGTAAAAGAACTGCTTTATCTGGCCAAAGAGATGGGCGTGCCGGTAAACACAGCGCCGAAAGCCCGTCTGGAGGCGCTGGCAAAAGGAACGCCGCACCAGGGCGTGGCCGCTTTTGCCGCGCAAATTCATTACCGGGAAATAGAATACGCGCTGGCGGCGGCGGCCGCAAAAAACGAACCGCCTTTGCTTATACTGCTGGCCGGGATTCAAGACCCGCATAATACCGGCGCGATCATCCGTACCGCCGCCGCCGCCGGCGCTCATGGGGCGCTTATCCCCGAAAAACGCGGCTGCCCGATAACGCCGGCGGTCATGCGCGCGGCGGCGGGCGGCGCCGAACATATTCCGATCGTGCGGATTGGCAATATACCAAGAACGCTGGAGGAACTAAAAAAACAGGGTTTGTGGATAGCCGGCGCCGACGCGGGCGCCGGCGTCGATTACCGCCAAGCAAAGTTCGATTGTCCGCTGACGCTGGTCATCGGCGGCGAAGACAAAGGCTTGGCGCGGTTGGTC
>JAISPA010000069.1 GCA_031275255.1 Acidaminococcales bacterium
CCTTCTCCTACGCCCTCTGGTCTTACGTCGCTTCCGGTTTGTTTGCCCTTACGCTGCCCATAAAACTGGCTTTCCCCGGCAGCAAATAAGCAGGGCTTTCTGTTTTTGGAAAATTGAAACAACAAGCGCCCGGCTGGGAGCAGTATAAGGCCGTGTCGGATTTAAACCGCTGGGGCCTGATGGTTGTCGCAACCATCAGGCCCCCCGTTTTTTTGCGCAAAAGCCGGGCGGCGGGAACAACCGGCGGGACGGGCATGCGCCGGGAAATGCTTCGCTCCGCGCCGCCTATGTTTTCTTTGCGGTACAGCCTTGCCGGCGAAAAGCAAAGGCCGCCCCCGGCGTTGGCGGAAAAAGCTTCATTCAATGCCGCCAGGTATGTTATAATTAAAACAAGAATTTTTTCAGGCGGGCATTTATGCGCAATCTTATCGTAAACGCGGATGATTTTGCTTTGTCCACGGCTTGCAGCGCGGGAATTATCGAAGCCTTCAAGCGGGGCGCCGTTACCAGCTCAAGCATGATGGTAACGGTCGGCGGTTTGGAGCAGGCGGCCGCTTTGGCCAAAAGGGAAAACCTGCCCCTGGGGCTGCATCTTTGCCTGACCTACGGCCGTCCGGCGGCGGCGCCGGGGGGAATAAGGTCGCTGCTTGACGAAAAAGGTTTTTTTAAGGATGCCGGCCGGCTGCAGCGGGAACGGCCGGCTGCGGCGGAAGTCGAAACCGAGTGGCGGGCGCAATTGGAGCGGCTGCTGTCTCTTGGTATCAAGCCCGATCATCTCGACAGCCATCATTTTATACATGAATACCTGGGCGGGGAGATAGAGGACGTGGCGATCGCGCTGGCCCGGGAGTTGGGCGTGCCACTGCGGCGCACGGCGGCGGACAGCAAAGACCGTTACCGGCAGGTCCGGAACCCGGACTTTTTTTTCGGCGGCTTCTACGGCGAACAGGCCACACTGGAGCAGCTTCTCGCGCTGCTGGCTGACCCCTGGGAAGGCACGCTGGAATTGATGTGCCATCCCGGGCGGGCGGATGACGAACTGGCCGGGATAAGTTCCTACAGCCTCGGCCGGCAAAACGAACTGGAAATACTGCTCTCGCCGCGAATCCGCGCGGCGGCTCGCGCGCAGGGGATTGATCTGGTTTCCTTCGCCGCCGTTTAATGGGAGGACATGATGTTTGACACACATTTACATACAAGTTTTTCCTGCGATTCCCGCATGGACTATAACCAGGCGATAAGCGCCGCCCAAAAACTGGGGATAGGCATAATCATCACGGAACATCTGGATTTGGATTATCCAGAAAACCCGGAAGAATTTGTTTTTGATTTCAATGAATATTTTAGCGTCCTGGGGCCTTTGCGCCAGGAAGACAAGCTGCTGCTCGGCCTGGAATTGGGCCTTTGCGCCGAGTGCGCGGAAAAAAACAGACAGCTCATCAAAGGCTGGCCTTTTGACGAGATAATCGGTTCCATACACGTAGTGGACGGGATCGACGTTTACAGCCCCGCCTATACGTTAAACGGAGAAAAAAAGCCGGTTTACGGGCGTTATCTTGCGGCCATGGCGGAGTGCGTGCGGGATTTTGACGATTTTGACACGCTTGGCCATGTTGACTATATTTGCCGTTACGCGGCCTACAGCGACCAAAATTTATATATAGACGACTTTTACGCTGAGTGGTCGGCGGTCTGCGCCGAACTTTCGCGCAAAGAAAAAGCCTTGGAGCTGAACACGCGCCGGTTTGACGACAAGACGGCCGTTGCCTCCCTGCTCCCGCTTTATCGCCGTTACCGCGAGCTGGGCGGCAAATATGTAACCCTCGGTTCCGACGCCCACCGCGCCGAAAACGTCGGGCGCGGGATTGCCGCCGCCTGGGAAATAGCCGAAAGCATCGGGCTCAAGCCTGTGTATTACAAAGAACGCAAAATGTTTTTTGACCGGAGGTAATAAGGCGGCGCGCCGCGCCGTACAAATAAAGGGGGATAAAATATGGGGACATTTGTGGAAAAAGCGGCGGCACTGAGCGGAGAAAAATACAAAAAGGGCATCAATTGCGCCGAAGCTGTCGTGGTTACTTTCGATGAACTGTGCGATCTGGGGATAGGGGAAAACGTAAGGCTGGCCAGTTGTTTCGGCGGCGGAATAGGCCACGCCGGCGATTTGTGCGGCGCGCTGTCGGGCAGCGTCATGGTGCTGGGCGCCCTGGCCGGCCGCCGCCGGCCGCCGGAAGGGGAGAGGGCGCCCATGTACGCTTTGAGCAAAGGTTTTTACGAAAAATTTACCGCCGTAAACAACGCCGCCGACTGCGACACCTTGCGCAAGTTTGATTTCGGCACGCGCGAGCAGAATATCAACTGCCTGAAACTGGTGGTCGCGACGGCAGCCCTTTTGGCAAAATATCTTGTGGAAAAGGGGCTGGCCGCGGAAAACTGACTGGGACGGGCGCTGTTTCCGGGCAAAGGATGTGAGCGTATTGTGGCTAAATATCTTGTGATCGGCGGCGTCGCCGCCGGCGCGGCGTTCGCGGCTAAAATGCGGCGGCTGGACGAGAGCGCCGAAATCACCGTGTTTGAGCGCGGCCCTTATGTTTCTTACGCCAATTGCGGCCTGCCTTATTATATCGGCGGCGCGATCAAAGACGAAGCCGAGCTTATTTTGCATACGCCCGCCACTTTAAAAGGCCGCTTTAACCTT
>JAISPA010000092.1 GCA_031275255.1 Acidaminococcales bacterium
ACGGACGCCGGGAAAATCCATGTTGATCTGGCAGTTTTTCAAAAATTTCCGCAACACTTCCGCCTGTTTGTCCAAAATATCGGAAAAATTGCTTTCCGAGGCGGCATAGCCGCAATGCGGGCAAAACCAGACGGAATAATAAAGCGGATTTATCTGCTCGTAGATCATGTTAAAATCCGTGTCCTGCCTTACCATGCGCAATTTGGAACGCGCCTTGGTGGCGGGAAAAACCCCGCCGCACAAAGGACAACTTTTTTCCACAACATAGGTCGGTTCAAGGGCGCTTGCCAATAAAATCACCTGCCTGGCCAAAATGGCAAAATAAAACTTTGTAAGTTCTTTGTTTTTTATCTTTCAAAACGCAGCAAACCACAGAGCTCGCAAAACAAACAAAGACATCCGCCGCTGCCGCAGGGGCGAACGCCGCAAGGGGCAGGAGACGCCCGGGCGCGGCTTTTCGCCTGATATTAGGACAAAGCTGCGTTATGAATAAAGTTATTTGGCATTATCATAGCACATTCCGGGAATATTTTCATCTATGTTTTTTACGCGGTCACGTTCGCCTAAGGTTACCAACTCCCGGCCGCGCTTTGACGCGCTCTCGTCCAGCTGTCCGGGCGGCAGCCGCCAGCTCCAGTTGTTGAGCGCGGCGCCCGGAGTGTTCATCCGGGCGCTGCCGGGAAGAGCCAGCAAATCCTGCAAAGGCGCAATCACCCAGATATGATCGGAGGCGTAGACAAATTTCAAAAACATATCGGCCGTTTTTTCTTTCGGAAGCATGGCGGGAATGCCAGCCAGTTCCGCCATCCGGACAAAGGCCGGATCGCTGCGGTTGTTTTCCGCCCAGCCGAGCAGAGTATCGTTGTCATGGGTGCCTGTATAGAGTATTTTGGTTATGTCGTCCGAGACGCCAAATTGCAGGACGTCCATGCCGGGCAGGACAAAACGGTCGCGCAGCCGGTGTACGGAGGGCGTTATATCGCCTAAATCCTCCGCGATAAAAGGTAGACCTGCGAAGTGTTTTTGCAAAGAGAAGAGAAAATCTTCGCCCGGACCGGTGCGCCATTGCCCGAGCGCGGCGGTCTCGCTGCCCTGCGGTATGCTCCAATAGCTGTCCAGCGCCCGGAAATGGTCGATGCGCAGAAGATTGCAGGCTTTCAGTCCGTGTTCCAGGCGCTTTTTCCACCAGCCGTAACCATCTTCTTTCAAAGCCGGCCAGTTATAGAGCGGATTGCCCCAAAGCTGACCGGTTTCGGAAAAGTAGTCCGGCGGCACGCCGGCGACCGCCGCCGGCAAGCCGTCTTCGTCCAGTTCAAAAAACCGCTGATTGCTCCAGACGTCGGCGCTGTCGGCCGCAAGATAAATGGGAATGTCGCCGATGACAATAAGTCCTTTTTGGCCGGCCTTTTGCCTTAAAAGCGACCATTGTCGCCAAAACTCATATTGCAAAAACAAATGATAGCCTGTCTCGTCAGCCAGCCGCGCGCCGAAAGCCGCCAAATCCCCCGGGTCGCGCCGGGCAAGTTTCTGCGGCCACCCGTTCCAGCGCGCGCCGGCGAAATTATTCTGCAAGGCCTTGTACAGGGCGTAATCATCAGCCCAGAAAGCGTTTTCCCGGCGGAACCGCTCAAAATCCGCCCCCGGCTTAAATTGCCGGTAAGCCTTGCGGAAGATTTTTTCTTTCCTCTCTTTTACCTTCGCGAAATCCACCCGCCCGGTTTCCGCCGGCCCGGCTTTGGCGGCGGCAACATCCTCTTTAGTAATATACCCTTCCGCCAGCAGCAGTTCAGGGGAAATCAGGAGCGTATTGCCGGCGAAAGCGGAATCGCCGGCGTAAGGCGAACCCGTGAAGTCAATCGTGGTGAGCGGCAGAAGCTGCCAAATCTGATGGCCGGAGGAAACGGCAAAATCAATAAATTCGTAGGCGCCCGGACCAAAATCCCCTATGCCGAAATCGGAAGGCAGACTTGACGGGTGCAGAAGCAGCCCCGCTTTTCGCGTCCGGTCGGGATAAATCACCCCGCCGCGCAGGACGCGGCCCATTCCGCTTTCGACCGGCACAGAGGCGCGTCCGCCGCGCGGGGAAAACACTTCGCCGCTCAATACGTCCACCAGGGCATTGCCGCAGTCCATGCTGAAGATTTTACGCTGCCGGCCGCGGTTTAAAACAACGGTCGCTTCTTCCGCCGCCAGCAAACGTTTATAGGAGAGTATGTCAGGTTCTGTTTGCAGCGGCAGCCAGGCGCCGCGCCGCAGCACTTGATACCTGCGCCGAAGCCGGGACAGCCGCCAGTAATATTTGTAAACCGCCGGGTCTTCTTTTTCCCAGGGATAAGAGGAACGGTTGAAGGGATCGCCGAAACCCTCCGCCCCCGCCTCGTCGCCGTAATAAACGGAAGGAAGGCCGGCGAAAGTCATCTGCCAGACGACGGCCAGCCACAAGAGGCGCAGCGCGTTGCCGCGCTCCGTCCCGGTCAGGTAAAATCCGCGTTTTTGCGCGTCGGTAAAGTTTTCACCGGCGACGCCGGATAATTCAGTAAAAATGCGCGTGGTGTCATGCGTACCCAAAAGGTTCATCAAAAGATCGAAATTTTCCACCGGATAATTTTCATAAAGGCTGTAAAGGCGCGCCATAACTTCCCGGGAACTCCTGCGCGCCAAAAGAAAATCAAGCACGCAGTCGCGAAAAGGATAATTCATCACCGAGTCAAGCTGATCGCCCAGAAAATAACAGCGCAGTTCATCATAAGCCACCTTGCGGGAGGCGTCTTCCCACACTTCGCCCAAAAGGAAACTTTCCGGGTTTTCGAGTTTTATGCGCCATCTCAATAATTTAATAAACTCCGTCGGCAGTTCGTCCGCCACGTCAAGACGCCAGCCGCTTGCCCCGGCTTGCAACCAGCGGCTGGTTATGCTTCTTTTTGCCTCAATTATATAATAAAGGTAATCAGGATTGAGCTCGTCAACATTGGGCAGATTGCCGATACCCCACCAGCTTTCATATTCCCGGGGGTAATTGGTAAAACGGTACCAAGGATAAAAAGGAGAATCTTTCGATTGCCACGCCCCGATACTTTTAAAAGATCCCTCTTTGTTAAAATACCGGCTGTCGCTGCCCGTGTGGCTGAACACGCCGTCCAGGATTATCCTGATCCCGCGTTCTTTCGCGCCTTGGCACAATCTTTTAAAAGCGTCCAGATCGCCTAAAACCGGATCAATCTTTTCATAGTCGGCCGTATCGAAACGGTGATTGCTGACGGAAAGGAAAATAGGGTTAAGATAGATAAGGGTTACGCCAAAATCTTCCAGATAATCAAGTTTAGCGGTTATGCCGTCAAGATTGCCGCCAAAAAAATCATAGGCCATGATTTCGCCGGTTGCGCGGTCGCGCGCGTACAGCGGTCGTCTGTACCAATTGTCGTGCATGAGCGAATCGGGCTTTTTGGCTAAAGGCTCATTAAAAGGATTGAAAAAACGGTCGGGGAATATCTGGTAAATCATCCCGCCGTAAAGCCAGCCGGGCATTTTTTGGGCGTTGTAGACGGTTATTTGGTAAGAAACCGGATCATTGTCATAAAGCT
>JAISPA010000131.1 GCA_031275255.1 Acidaminococcales bacterium
GCCAAAGTAGCGCCGCACCGACCAGTCCATTGTAAAGAACGCGCAGGGGCAGGGAAAATATTTTTACAATAATAAACAAGGCTATAAGCGCGAGTAATAAAACAACTAATTCCGGCAAAAAAATCATTCCTTCGCTAATTACCTTACTACCTTGTAACACCTAAAGGTTGTCGGCGAACGGCGAGGCTTTGCAACACCGCCCGGCGGGAAAAAGACCGGCGTTTGGTAAACTTTTAGGTGTTGCGGGGTATTACATTTTACGGCGGTTCTCCAGCGCCAGCGACAAAGTCAGCCCGTCCGCGTACTCGAGATCGCCGCCGACCGGCAGGCCGTGCGCGATCCTTGTTACTTCAACCCCCAGAGGTTTGAGCAGTCTGGCGATATAAACCGCCGTCGCGTCCCCTTCAATATCGGAGTTGGTCGCGACGATTACCTCGCGCACATTGCCGTCGTTTATCCGCCCGACCAACTCCCGCAGTTTGAGCTGTTCCGGGCTGACGCCGTCTATCGGGGACAAAACGCCGCGCAGCACATGGTATACTCCGCCGTATTTTCCGCCGCGCTCCAGCGCGGCCACATCCTGCGGCTGCTCAACCACGCAGATTGTCCGGCCGTCTCGTTCCGGCCGGCGGCAAATTTCGCACAATTCCTCGTCCGACAGGTTGAAACAACGCGCGCAGATACGCGTTTCTTTTTTGGCTTCGACGAGCGCGCGCGCCAGTTCCGCTACTTCTTCCCCGCTCATATCTATGATGTGATAGGCCAGGCGCAAAGCGGTTTTCGAGCCAATACCCGGCAGTTTCCTAAACTGCTCGTATACTCTGCTCAAAGATTTTATCATACGCATGGCCTGCACTTAAAACAAGCCGGGCAGTTTCACGCCGCCGGTTATCTTACCGATCTCTCTTTCCAGAGTTTCATCAATTTTTCGGTGCGTTTCGTTGACGGCGGCTATTATCATATCTTCCAGCATTTCGGCGTCATCTTCGTTTAAAACCGAAGGCGCGATCTTTACTCTGATCAGTTCTTTGCCGCCATTGACCGTAATGCTGACTGCGCCGCCGCCGACGGCGGTTTCAAACTCGCGCGCTTTTATTTCCTCCTGCATTTTCGCCATATCGGTCTGCAGTTTTTGCATTTTTTTAACCATTCCCTGCATATTGCCCATGTTGCCAAACATCGCCGCATCTCCTCATGCATTTTTTTTATAAAGTTTCCCGCCAAATACTGCCAGCGCATCTTTTACCGCCGCCGGCAGCTCTTCCGCCTGCGCAGGATCACCGGGCGGCGGGTTTAAGCTGTCGTCCGTACGAACGGGCGGACGGGACGCGCCGCCGATAATTTCCAGCGCCGCCGGCCGCCCGGTTATGCCGGCAAGTATTTCCTCCAGCAGATTAAGGTATTCGTCTTTTTTCAGCTTTTGCAGAAAATGACCGTCATCGACTTGTATCCTTAGCCGGTCGCCGGTAAATTCTAACGCCCGGCCTTTTAAGGCGTAGGCGTACAAAGACCCTTTTTTACGCTCAATAAGCTGCCGCAGGATTTCTTCCCAAACGCCGGACGCCGTTTCCCCGGCGGCGGGCGGCTCGACCGGCGGCAGGGACTCTTCCCGCTTTCCTTCCGGCGCAGGCGCAAAGTCTGCGGCGGGCGGCTTAACCGGCGGCAGAGACTCTTCCCGCTTTCCTTCCGGCACAGGCGCAAAGTCTGCGGGCGGCGGCTCGACCGGCGCCGGGGACTCTTCCCGTTTGCCTTCCGGCACAGGCGTAAAGTCCGCGGGCGGCGGTTGCCGGCCGGCCGGCTTTTTTTCCGGCGGCTGTTCTCTCCCGGCGGGGCTTTTTCCTCCCCGGAGCACATTTTCCAATTTTTCTATCCGCGCAATAATATTTTCTCTTTCCAGCCTATCCGGCATCCGGCAAAGTTCCAAAAGGCAAAGTTCCGCCGTTATTCTGGGCTGAACACTCAGGCGCAGCTCGCCCGCCGCTTCGTGCAGGCGTTTGCCTGAGGACGCGATCTGCTCCCGGCCAAAAAGCGCCGCCAGTTCGTCGAGATTTTCCGGGCTGTCGGCCAGATATATGCCGGAAAAAGCCGGCGGCGTTTTTTCTTCCCGGTACAGGCTATGCAGCATAAGCGCGCGAAAGTATTCCCCCAGTTCCGCCAGCAGTTGTTTTACATCGGCGCCGCCTGCCAAAAGATCCGAAAGGGTTCCCAGCGCCCGGCGCTCGTCCCGCCGGCCGACCGCCCCGACCAGGGAGCGCATTTCTTCGCGCCGGACCAAACCTAAAAGCGAACGCACAGTTTCTTCGTTTACCTCTTTTTCCGCCATTACCGCGCATTGGTCAAGCAGGCTCAAAGCGTCCCGCATACCGCCGTCCGCCTGGCCGGCGATGAGCGCCAGCGCGCCGGGGGTCGCCTCTATTTCGCTGTCTTGTGCGACTTCCTCCAGCCGCCCGATCATGTCAGGTACGCCAAGACGCCTGAAATCATATCTTTGACAGCGCGACAGTATGGTGGGCGGTATTTTATAAGGCTCGGTTGTGGCCAGAATAAAAAGAACGTGTTCGGGCGGTTCCTCAAGTGTTTTCAGAAGCGCGTTGAAAGCCTCGCTTGTCAGCATGTGCGCCTCGTCGACGATGTAAACCCTTTTGCGGCCTTCCACCGGCGAGAAGCAGATTTTTTCCTGCA
>JAISPA010000230.1 GCA_031275255.1 Acidaminococcales bacterium
TTCAAAATCACAGCCAACAAATACAGAAACCGCCGCAACCGTTTCAAGCTCAGAATGTCCTTGATTTGCGGTATTTACAACTTTGAACTATTGCATTAATTCTTGGAGAGGTCTAATAACCACCGCCTGGGATTGGCATAAAAAACATCCGCAGGGCTATGCAGCAGACGATTGCTGAAAAACTTACGATTTGAAGAAAAATGACGGTTTCACTCATACGGACGCATTATGCCGCACAGTTGCGGGAGCGGATGGCAGCAAAATGTTGCAGGAGGACAGGGCATGAATTTAGCGGTTGTGATATTGACCTTTAACGAAGAAAGGCATATTGGGGAAACCATCGCCAGCGCCCGGCAGGCGGCGGACGAAATAATCGTCGTCGATTCCGGCAGCACGGACAGAACGGTTGAAATAGCGCGGGCAGCAGGCGCGAAAGTTTTTTTCCGCTCCTGGGACGACGATTTTGCCGCCCAGCGCAATTTTGCCGGCGATAAAACCGACGCCGATTTTCTCTTTCACCTCGACGCCGACGAGCGGATATCGAAAGAGCTGGCGGCTTCCCTGAAAGCCCTTGCCGCGGAAAACCGGCAAAAGATTTTTGTTTTTCGCCGGGTAAACAAAGTTTTCGGCAAAACCATTAAATACGGAGCGATGCGCCCTGACCGGGTAAAAAGGCTTTATCCGCGGGGCAAGGCCGTTTGGGAGGGCAAAGTGCATGAAAATTTGTCGAGTGCTTTGCCGACGGAGGCGGCCAAAGGCGACATTTGTCATTATACCTACGAAAATTGGGAGCTGTTCCTCAACAAAGTCAACAAATACACGACCATCTGGGCGCAAAGCGCCAGGGCGCGGGGAAAGAAGACCTCGCTGGCCGCCGCTTTCGGGCACGGCTTTTTTGCCTTTTGCAAAGATTTTTTCCTGAAACTGGGCTTTTTGGCGGGCATACCCGGCTTTATCACCTGTTACATGCACTCTTTGTATACCATGACCAAATATCTCAAACTTTTGCAGCTGCAAGGCAAAGAATAGGCAGCGGGGGAACTGTTTTTATATGAAAATAGCTTTTGTCGTCGCCCGGCGCATGTCCGGACGGGGCGGCATGGAAACAATCATCAACCGGGTGTTGAAAAACTGGGACGCGTCTGCGGACGAAATCACCTTGGTCGTTTCCGGCAAAACGGGCGGAGAAGCCAGGTGGCTGGAAGGAATCAGGCATATAAAACTCTGGTTTCAGGCCAGGCTGCTCGGCTATCCGTTTTTGATCGCCCAACTCTTTTTTACCCTTTACCGCCTGCGGCCTGACATAGCAATCGCGGCCGACTCCAAGGCCACCCGCTACTGCGTCTGGTACAGAAAATTGTTCCAAAAAGAACTCAAAGTCGCCTGCTGGCTCCACATGCCCTTTCAGCAGAGGATTCGGGAAAGGGCGGCAAGAATAAAGGGGGCGGATTTTTATTTGTGCGTTTCCGCGGGAATGGCGAAAGACTTCATAAACTACGGCATTGACGCCGCTAAAATTCATACCTTGTATAACCCGCTGGAGCCGGCCGGCGTGAAACTGACCCCCCGCAGCGCGAAAGCGGTGTTTGTCTATCTCGGGCGCATGGCCGCCGGGCGCGGCAAACGCACGGACGACTTTATCCGCGCTCTGTCCCTCTTGCGGGGCGACTGGCGGGCCGTGGCGGCAGGCGACGGCAAAGACGCGGGCAGGATACGCAAACTTGCCAAAAATTTGGGGATATATGATAAAATAGAATGGACAGGTTGGCTGGACGAACCCTGGCCGGCCATAAAAGAAGCAAGCTGCCTTGTCCTGACCTCGGATTTCGAAGCTTTCGGACTGACGCTGACCGAAGCCATGCAGAGGGGAATTTTCTGCCTAAGTTCCGACTGTGCGCCCGGGCCGCTGGAAATCGTCCAAGACGGGATAAACGGCTGGTTTTATCCGGTGGGCGACGTCGAAGAGCTGGCGCGGCTTATGCAAAAGATCGTCGATAATCCCGGCGGCCTGCCCGCCGCCGCCGCGATCGCCCAAAGCGTGGAAAAATATTCGGCGAAAACGGTGATTGCGAGAATGCGCGGCATCTGTTGCGCGCATTTGCCCGAAAGCGGATAAAAACGGGCAGCCGCCCAAAGGCGCGGATTTTGCCGATGTGCGGCTTTCTCCGGCGAAAGGCCAGATAGGGAACAGTATAGGAACTGAATAGTTGGGGGCAAACACAACTGCCAGCATACGCCGTTTTCTCTGATGAAATTTATGCGACAGGAGAGCGCAAGCCGTGCAAAAACTCATTTCCGTAATCATCCCTGTTTATAAAGTACAGCAGTATATTAAGAGGTGCGTTGATTCGGTTATCCGGCAGAGCTACAAAAACTTGGAGATCATCTTGGTTGACGACGGTTCCCCGGATGCTTGCGGGCGCATTTGCGACGAATACGCCCGCAACGACCGGAGAGTCAAGGTAATCCACCAAAAAAACCAAGGGCTTAGCGCCGCCCGCAATGCCGGCTTGGGCACGGCCAGCGGCGATTACGTGGCTTTTGTCGATTCGGACGACCATGTTGCCGCCGATATGTGCCGGGACATGCTCGCCGCCGCTGAAAAAGAGGGCGCCGACATCGTTGTCTCCGACTTTTACAAAGAAGATGAACGGGGCCTGGAAAAGTACGAGTTTTCATCCCTTTACGGGCGCGCCCGCCTTGCCGAGGCGCGGCGGGCTGTTTTGCTGGACAAAAAGCCGAGTTATGTGTGGAATAAAATTTATAAAGCGTCTTTGTTTAAAGACATAAAGTTTGCTCCTGGCCTTTATTTTGAAGATATGGCTATTATGCCGGATTTATTTTTTCGCGCGGGAAAAATAGTTTTTGTTGCCGGCGCTTACTACTATTATAATTGCCAAAAAAGAGATTCCATCACGTTTTCCTCGCCGGATTTGGCCAAAATAGGCAAAGCGAAATATGGCTTTTTTTTCGCCTGGCGCAGAAGGGAGGAACTGGCCAAAAGCAAATTCCCCAATGATTGCCTTTATATTGAGATCAAAGCCATAAGGTTTGCCCTGGGCGCGTTGATGGTGAAAGAGCAATTGTCCCCCGGGCAAAAGGCTGAGTGCCTGGCGTACCTTTCGCAAAAGGCGGGTACGCCCGCTTGCGCCGGGATAGGCGCCAAATCAAGGTTTTTGTGGTGGTGCCTGGACAAATTTCCGGCCGTATGCCGGGTATATCCAAAATTCAGCCAATTGGCGCGTTTGTATAAGAGGCTTGGCCGGTAAATTGCAGATTTTCGCTGACGGAATAAAATAAACCTGCGTAAATATTTTTCCGGCGTTATACTATGTAAGCAAAAGAATCCCGATATTTACGCAGCTGATTTTGACGACCCGATGGCGGAAAGTTTCAGGCCCAATTAGGATTATGGGTAATTGCCAGAAGAAAATAGCAGGGCGGTGTTGAGGATACAAGCGCATAAAATATATCTGAACGAAGAATTTGATAAATTCTGGCGGAAAATCACAAACGGCGAAAATTTTGCGTTTGTGAGGAACGGAGACGGAGAAAGGGCCATTATGCTGGGCAAAACTGTGGCGGCGCAGGAAGGATG
>JAISPA010000252.1 GCA_031275255.1 Acidaminococcales bacterium
GCCCTTCCGCGTATCTTCCCCCCGCGCCGGGGGCTTGCCCCGGGGTTCTGTTTGCAGCATGCGCTGATGAATATCGATTATCCGCTCGCCGTAAGGTATACCCGCGCGCGCCCAACGGCCGTTCAAATCATGCCAGGTAACACAGACGCCGAAAATATGCGGCAGGTCTTTTACTATTTTATAGCGCGGGTCAACGATTGCGGTTTTGGGGGCTTTTTTGCTTGAATAGGCCAAAAGGTGCTGTATATGCGCCCGTACGCCCAGCGCGGGCGTGGCGAAAGAAGCGCCTTTCGCGCCGCCGCCTACGCTGCCCAGCCCGCAGAAATTGTTCTGCGCCGGTTTTACGTCGCCGCCGTAACGGAAAAAGCCTGTTTCCAAAAGCGCCTGGCTGAGGGCAACGTCCGGCCTTATGCCTTCGTCCCCGGCTTCTTTGTAATAAAGGCGCACGATTTCTTCCACTGTGCAGTTAAGTTTCGCGTCCGGATTGGATTTTTTTATGAAGTTTACCGCCTGCCGCTCGGATGCCAGCGGCGGCCCGGCAATGGTAAGCTTAGCGTCCGGGCTTTGGGGGGGCGCTTGTTTAGCCTGCGCCGCAGCCGTCATTCCAAAGGACGCGGCCGCCGCAATAAGAAAAATAAGTATTTTTCGCAAATAAATTTCCTCCGCGTGCTGAAAACCGGCCGCCGCACCGGCGGCGATTCGCCCGGTTTCCCTTATTTTTGCCGGCCGCCGCTCCGGGGACGGCGGTTAACCTGCCGATCCGGCGTCCGGCCTTTTCCAATAGCCGACGGCCATAAACAGGGCGCTCACCAACATGCCGGGATAGAGCGGCGATAAGGTAGAGGGGAACAATATTCGCCACAGCAGGGCGCTCAGCGAACCGCCGGCGATCGCCGCGGCGGCGTAGCGCGGCGAAAACAGCCCCGGCCAGAAAAGCGCCGCGCACAGGGGGATGAAAACCCCGGCGCCGCGCAGACACATGGAGAGAATGGTCCAATCAAGGACAAGCGCGTCATTGTTCCGATAGGTAAACAAAAGTATGCCGAAAGTAATGGCGAAAAGGGTGGCGCGATTGGACAGAAGCTTGTTCCCTTGCCAAAACTTCGGCAGGAGGCGGCTGACGATGTCGGAACTGACGATGGTGCTCATGCCGAGGATCAGGCCGGCGGCCGAGCCGACCGCGGCGATGATCAGCATCCCGATGGACACTCCGGCGAACCATTGCGGCAGATAGGCCATGATGAAGAGCGGCAAGGCATCGATCGGCGCTATGTCGGGGTGCAGACTGCGCATGAAAAGGCCGATCCAGATGGCGGGCAAGGCCGAAATCAGCGTGAACAGCCCGGAAAAGAACATGCCAAAACGCGCGGCCCGCTCATTTTTGGCCGAACACATGCCCTGTATATAGGTCTGCGTACTCATGACGCCGATGACCGTAGACGCGCCGGCGGCCAGATTGGTGAAAAATCCGTCCGGGAAGAGGGTGAACCAGGGAACGGATGGAAATCCCGCCAAAACCGGCGACAGGCCGCCGGCGCTTTTCAGCGCGGCGAAGAAACATACCCCCAGCACCAGGTACAAAAGCCCGGCCTTGAATATGCCGACAAGCCCGGTCGCCCACGCGCCGCCGAAAGCGACGTACAAAACGATCAAAATAAACGTGACGGCCAGGCCGCCCTCCATACTTAAGGAAAAGCAGGCCGCCAGCATGGGCATGAGCACGAGCGCCGAAGCGGCTGCGCTGAAAAATATCCCGAGGGCGGAAAATACGCTTGCCATAACGCCCGCGCCCTGATTATAGGCCAGGCCGAGAAATTGGGAAACCGTCGTCTGCCGGCTGAAATAAAGCGGCTTCACATATAAAAAGCCCATGATGATAAAACCGATGCAGCAGCCAAGGCAAAACCACCAGGCGCTTATGCCGGTCTTGAAGGCCAATTGCGCCGTTCCCACGGTAGAAGACGCGCCTACCGCCGTGCCGACGATCGTGCCCATTACCATCAGTACGCCGGAGGAACGGCCGGCCAGGGCAAAATCATCGGCCGTGCGGACTTTTCCGGCCGCGTAAACGCCGAGAAACGCCACCGTCAATATCACCGCCAAAAGCCCCGCCCAATATTCCGGGGTTATTCCGTTTGTCATAACACACCTCTTACATAATACACATTACCATGATTATACCATTATCTGCGGGCAAGGGCAAAACAATCGCCGCGGCCCGCCGGTTTTGACATGGTTGAACGTCTGTGCTATAATAATTTAGGTAAACCAATTATTGTTTTATGGTTTACATATCGGGAATTTATGGGGGGATATTATGTTGTTTCCGACCGAACGCCTCTCCCGGCGGGACGCGCTTTCCATTCTGGACCTGCCGCCGTCCGGGCTGCCCGCCCTGCTCGGCCAGGCCTGCGCTTTGAGAAAAAAATACAAAGGCGATACGGTGAAGATCCAGTTGCTCACAAACGTCAAGAGCGGCGACTGTTCCCAAAACTGCGCTTACTGCGCACAGTCCGGCAAGGCGCGGGCGGATATCGAAAGATACAAGTTCGTTCCTTGCGAAAAGCTGCTGGCCGACAGCCGCGCGGTCCGCGCAAACAATCTGTCCCGCCATTGCCTGGGGCTTAGCGGCCTGAGATTCAGCGACGCGGAAATTGAGGAATTTGCCGGGTTTGTCAGCAAAATAAAAAAAGAAAACCGCACCCACATCTGTTGTTCCATCGGCTTTTTGACCCCGCGGCAGGCAAAAATACTCAAAGAGGCCGGAGTGGACAGGATAAACCACAACCTTAACACGAGCCGGCGGTTTTATCCTCATATTTGCACGACCCATACCTATGAGGAAAGGATCGCCAATATTGCCATGCTGAAAGGGTTGGGCTTTGAAATCTGCTGCGGCGGCATCGTCGGCTTGGGCGAAGAAAAAGAGGACGTTGCCGACATGCTCCTGGCGATACAGGCGATAAGGCCGCAGTCGGTGCCGGTAAATTTCCTCCTGCCCATTGCCGGCACACCTCTGGAGCGCGCGGACACTTCCCCGCTCACGCCGGAATACTGCCTGAAAATACTTTGCCTGGCCAGGCTGCTCCTGCCGGCTTGCGACATCCGCTGTGCCGGCGGGCGGGAGGTCTATCTGAAAGGCTGGGAAAAAGAACTTTTTTCCGTC
>JAISPA010000266.1 GCA_031275255.1 Acidaminococcales bacterium
GAGCGTCTGGCGGCGGAATTCGCCAAAGAGCTGGAGAGCCTCGGCGTGCGCGTCGGCAAGCTGGAGAAAAGACTTGACAACGTAACTATCACCGGCGAGGTCCGCTTCTCCAATTATACCTATGATAAATATTTGGCGAAAAAAGAAAATCTCCGCAGCCGTATATTTGTCAACGGCCAAGTCAACGACCGCTGGAAATATACCGGCATGTTTGAAAACAATCAGGATTTAAGAACAAATGCTTCTAATGGTACCGTAAATTTGCGCCGCGCCTGGGTAGCCGGCTCAATCGGCGACGTGGGCGTAAGGGCCGGCAGGTTTCCCTTCAAGGTAGCTTACGGCGTTATAGTTGACAACGAGGCCGACGGCATTGACCTGACTTACAGAAAAGGCGCTTTCGACGTCGGCCTCTTTGCCGGGCGTCCGGCGTTCAGCAATATCCTTGTGGCGGGCGATTCTTCTATCGGTTCTCCTATTGGGATTAGTCCCCTTACAAGGGTACAGGTAATCAGCGGCCAAGTTGGTTACAAATTCAATAAAAACCTTGATCTGCGGGTCGCCTACTATGACGTTGAAGTAAAAGACAATGGTGGGGCTGCCGACAGGAATGACGCCGCTTTGGAAGTCGTACTCGGCTATAAATTCAGCAAAGAGCTTTCCGCTTACGCAGAATATGTCCGCGCCAACAAAAAGTTATTGGGAAGCGATTTTGGTTTAGCAGGCACAATTGACACTAAGACCGGTTGGGCGGCCGGTGTGCTTTACAGCACGCTCAACAGGGCAAAGGCCAATACTTACGCCTTGCGCGCCAATTACTACGATATTCCCACCCGCGCCCTGATTGACCACACATCCGAACTTGACCCGGGCTTTGGGTTTAAAGGCTTTTCCGTAGGCGGATCTTACATGCTGGCCAAAAATATTGAATTTGCCGTTGACTACTTTGATTATGAAGGTAGAAAAGAACTTAAGGAAATTGAAGAAAAACTCCTCTGGACCCGCGTACTGTTCTATTTTTAAAATCAAGAACACAGTTAAAGCGACAAAGCAGTGCCAACAAGCGCAGCGGCGGCCTTTACGGCCGCCGCTGCGCCTTATACTCCGGCTTCCCCAGCTCTTGCGCCCTTATTCGCGCCGTTACGCGGGCCAGGCCATTGTCCCGTCCTCGGAAAGGCAAGCTATCTTCGCCAGAGACGGTCAAAAAAGCATTGCCCGAAGGCAGCGTTTAAGGCTGTCATGAAAATGCGGACAAGAGCGTCAGGATTTTCCGCCCGCGAAAAATTTGCTGTTGCGTTATAACAGATTTTGTTTTATAATTAAAAAAACGCAAAATATTTAAAAACCGAATAAAACTCATCAAGAGTTGGCGGAGGGACTGGCCCGATGAAGCCGCGGCAACCATGGCTTGACCAAACGGTGCCAATTCCTGCGGCCTCCGCGCCGTAAGATGGGGATAATTGAACGCGTTATTCCCAAAGCAATTTGGGGTTTTTTATTTTACGGAAAAGGAAGGGTGATTTCAAATGACAATTTTACGCAAACTTTTTACGTCGGAATCGGTTACCGAGGGGCATCCCGATAAAATGGCCGACCAAATATCGGACGCGATACTTGACGCGATCATGGCGCAGGATCCCCAGGGACGCGTGGCCTGTGAAACGATGGTTACCACCGGCCAGGTGCACATAGTGGGGGAGATAACGACAAACTGTTATATCGACATCCCAAAAATTGTCCGCAGCACTGTCACGGAAATCGGCTACAATCGGGCAAAAATCGGTTTTGACGGCGCTACCTGCGGCATACTCGTATCTATCGACGAACAATCGGCCGACATCGCCATGGGCGTTGATAAGGCACTGGAAGCGCGCGAGGGCGAACAAATGGCGGAGGAAGAAGCCGTCGGCGCGGGTGATCAGGGCATGATGTTCGGGTACGCCAGCGACGAAACGCCCGAATTTATGCCGGCGCCGATAAGTTTTGCCCACAGGCTGGCCCGCCGGCTGTCTGAGGTACGCAAGGACGGAACCCTTCCTTATCTGCGGCCGGACGGCAAGACGCAGGTAACGATGGAATATGAAAACGGCAAACCCATCTTCATCGACACGATAGTCATCTCCACTCAACACGCGCCGGAAGTTGCCCTGGAGAAGATCGCCGCCGATATGAAAGAATATGTCATAAAACCGGTAATCAATCCCAAATTCCTGTCGGACAAGACTAAATACTATATAAACCCGACCGGGCGTTTTGTCGTGGGCGGACCCCAGGGAGATGCGGGGTTGACCGGACGCAAGATTATCGTCGACACTTACGGCGGCATGGCCCGGCACGGCGGCGGCGCTTTTTCCGGCAAAGACCCGACCAAGGTTGACCGTTCCGCCGCTTACGCCGCCCGTTACGCGGCTAAAAACATCGTGGCCGCCGGGTTGGCGGCTAAATGCGAGATACAATTGGCCTACGCCATCGGCAAGGCGCACCCGGTTTCGGTTTTGGTGGAAACTTTCGGCACAGGCAAAATACCTGACGAAAAAATCGCCGAACTGATAAACAATAATTTTGACTTGCGGCCGGCCGGCATCATAAAAACGCTTGACCTGCGCCGCCCCATATACAAACAAACGGCGGCTTACGGTCATTTTGGCCGTACCGATCTTGAACTGCCCTGGGAGAAAACCGACAAGGCCGCTGTTTTGCGCGCGCAGTCCGGCATATAAAAACAGTAAATCCGAAAAAGGTTAAAACGGCCGGCTTTAAACAAAGCCGGCCGCATTTTCTGTAAAATATGAAAACCGGCTGCATTGCCGGACTTTGCTGCTCGCCGCCTATTTATATAGTAATATAAAGCAAAACGCCGGCCGTCCTCCGCGCAAAGGACAATCCGTAAAGCTCATAGATGGGCAAAGGCAGAAAGTACCACTCTCCGGCAAGTGTCGCTTGCTCTTTTGAGAGCCGGGCAAGGATGGCAGAGTGTTCCGCCGGTGCGCTTTTTGCTGCGCTTTCAGGCCGAATTTTTGCCGTCCGCGGCAAATTCGGCATCGCCTGCCGGTAACTGTCGGACCGCTTGTGCAGGTTGACCCGTTTTTCGCCGTTTAATTTCAGCAAAGTCATTAAACTGCCGCGGCACTGTCAGGTTTCAACGGTGATTTACCGGGAAATACCCGGGTTTTTGCCGCATAGCTCGCGTTTAAAGAGTGCCGTTGCCGTCTTCCTGCGTCCCCGCCGCTATAGGCCAAACTTGCGCCGCATCTTTCCGGATGTTCGCAAAGTCCGGGGAACATACCGCTTCCCCCGTCTCCGGTCATGTCGGCGGAATATTGTATTTGGCAGGCTTTGAGTATTTTTGGCTCAAATTTGCTCTCAGGGGCGTATTCATCCTCGAAAAGGTGAGCTTTTCTGACCGTATAGGGTTGGCCGGTGATAAAATTTGTATTGCTTTGTTTTTTACGGTAAAATATCTTGTGCAGGCGTCCGCCGCCGAGCGGCGGCGGGACTTTGCGGCGGGCCGGTTCAGTGTTCGGCGGCAGGCTCGTCTCCCCGCTGAAGGTCAGGTCAGTAAGCAAAACAGTAAAAAGTTTTAATTTATGACGGTGATAAAATGCATCTTGTGGAAGTTTGTGTAAACCTGGCGGCAAGAGGGATTGACCATACCTTTACCTATCTTTTGCCGGACGCTTTGGCGGCGGATGTTGGCTGGCGCGTGTTGGTCCCTTTTGCCGGCCGCCTGACCGAGGGTTTTATCTTGAAAAAATATGAGGGCGAAGCGGGCGGGCGCGACCTTAAAACGGTCGCGCGGACGCTGGACGAGGCGCCCTGGTTTGACCGGAACATGCTTTCCTTGGCCGCCTGGCTGTCTGATTACTATTTGTGCACCATGGCGGAGGCCATGCGGCTGTTTTTACCCGGAAAAAAAAGCACGGCAGATGAATTTTTTTATTATTTGCCTGACGATGCGGCTTGCACGGAGAACGCCGGATACGCGGGACAGCTGACCGCTTTGCTGCGCGCGGAGGGGCAAGCCGGCCGCGGCAGGATAAAAAGCCAACTCGGCTCCTTCGATCAGGCGGTTATCGGCGAACTGGTCAGCCGTAATGTCATCGCGCGAAGCAGGACGGTTGCGGATAAATTTAAGAAAAAATTGGCCGTATTGGTCAAGCCGCTTGACGGGCTGAAAAACTATTTGGCCGCACACCCTGAATGCCGGGCGGCGAGAAAAAAAGCCGTAGAGATTTTGGCGCAAAATCCAGACGGCCTTTTGACGGACGATCTCAGGCGGCGGGGAGTTGCGCTTGACACCTTAAAACGTATGCGCGACACAGGGCTGGTCGTTTTTGCCGGGCAGCGGGTCGTGCGCAACAGCTATAACGCGGCCGTTGAGGGCAGGGACCGGGTCGCTTTAAATGAGGAACAGGAAATGGCGGCCGGCCGGGTCAGGCAAAGCGTAAAAAAAGGCGCGGGCGGGGTTTTCCTGCTCTACGGCGTTACCGGCAGCGGAAAAACCGAGGTTTATATGGAAATCGCGGAAGCCGTCTATGAAAAGGGGGGGCAGACGCTTTTGCTGACGCCGGAAATCGCGCTGACCGGACAGCTCATTCGCCGCTTCAAAGAGCGGTTTCCTGATAATGTGCTGGTTTTTCACAGCCGGCTTTCGCTCAATGAACGCATGGATGTTTTTGAAGAGATCAAAAAAGGCGGGCCTTGCATATTGATCGGCGCGCGTTCAGCTCTTTTCGCGCCTTTCGCCGCGCTGGGGGCGGTCATTGTTGACGAGGAGCACGAATACAGTTACAAGCAGGAAGAACGGCCTTGCTATCACGCGCGGACGGTTGCGGAAAAACTGGCGGGCATAAACAGCGCCCCGCTCGTGCTGGGGAGCGCGACGCCGAGCCTGGAGAGCTACTGCAAGGCGTTAAACGGCGAATACGCTATGCTGAAACTAAAAAAGCGGCCAAAGCAGGCTGTTTTGCCCGAAGTCGTGGTCGCCGACATGGCAAAAGAGATCAAAGACGGCAACAAAGGCGTGCTCTCGTCAACGCTAACCGAGCGTCTGCGGCTTTTGGCGGCGAAGAAGGAACAGGCGATTATTCTCTTAAACAGGCGGGGTTTCGCCACCTTTGTCCTGTGCCGTGATTGCGGCTATGTGGAAAGATGCGGACAGTGCGCCGTTTCCCTGGTCTACCATCAGGAAGGCGGCCTGCTGCGCTGCCATTATTGCGGTTATACGAAGGAAGCGCCGGCGGAATGTCCGGAATGCAGGAGCCGCCGGATAAGATTTTTCGGGACGGGGACGCAAAAGGCGCAAACGCAGTTGGCGGAGCTTATGCCGTCTTTGCGGGTAATACGCATGGATCAGGATACAACCGGGCGAAAAATGGCGCATGACAAAATTCTCGACGCTTTTCGCCGGGGCGAATACGATCTGCTTCTGGGGACGCAGATGGTCGCCAAGGGACACGATGTTCAAAATGTAACGCTTGTCGGCGTGTTGGCGGCCGACGCTCTTATCAATTTGCCGGATTTTCGCGCGAATGAACGCGCTTTCGCGTTGCTGGCGCAGGCGGCCGGCCGGGCGGGACGCGGCGCGAAAAAAGGAACGGTGGTTTTGCAGGCGTACGAAACGCGGCATCCGGTCATAGAATACGCCCGCCATCACGACTATGCCGGTTTCGCCGGCTACGAACTCAAATGCCGGGAAGAACTTTTTTATCCTCCTTATTCTTACGTCATAAAAATCAGCGTTGCCGGCAAAACTCAGCAGGACAGCGCCGGCAAGGCGGCGGAAATTTTCCGCGCGCTTAAGAACCTCCGCCTGCCGGCGGCGCGGCTGGAAATAAACGGGCCGTTTCCGGGCATGGTGGAAAAAGTGCGGGGTCTTTATAAAATGCTGATAATTATAAAAACAGACCGGCCGGATTTGGTAAAACAGGAATTGAGCGCCGACCGGGCAAGTTATAA
>JAISPA010000037.1 GCA_031275255.1 Acidaminococcales bacterium
TAATATTTCTGGTTTTAATAATATCCGAATAATAACCTGAAAGCAATACTTGCGGGCAGCCCAGAACATCATTTTCTATGCTGATATCCTGAAAGCGCCCGGCGCGAAAGCCCGTCCCCAGCGCCTTGACAAAAGCCTCCTTGCCGGCAAAGCGCGCGGCGTAGGAAGCATATTTGCCGGCGTTTTTCCGTTCACAAAAGACGCGTTCCGCCGGTGTAAAAACCCTCTCCGCCAGCGGAGTTTTTTCTATAGCCTTTTGTATGCGCCCTATATCCACGATGTCCAAACCTATGCCTACGATCACAAGCCAGCCCCCTGCCGCGCTTTTATCTTCCCTGCTTTGCTCCGGCCACTAAATATTTTGCCTGTCTCGGCGGCTGCTTCGGCGTCCCGCCTTGTCCTTGGAGAATCGCCGGGCCTTCGGCGCCCGCCGGCTTTTTGCGGCAAGCGGGCGGCAAAACTGCCTTATTGTTATAGCGCAACATTTGGCTATCGGCGCAATAATATTAATTATACCACGGCCGGCGCAAAATATGATAGAATGTGTTTCACACGGATCACTCCCGCAACAGTGGAAAAGCCGCCTTGCCGGGCTTTCCGCGGCCGGATTTCCGGCGCAGGAGAGGGGCGGCTTGGCAGAACAATCCTGTGTCCAAAACACCTTTGCCATCTCGGCGGCCGATGCCAAACCGGTGGGGCGGCTACTCAGGAAAAACGGCGGCGCGTTGGTCAAGGCCCTGTCCGACCGGGCGGCCATCTTCAGCACCGGGCGGCTGAGGCCTGGCTGAAATACGCAAATATTTCACATCTGCGCCGCCTTTTTGCCTTAAGTTTGTGCTGAAATGATTAAAAAGCACAAGGAGGCGGCGCACATGGCAAAGAAACTGATTTTGCTCCTTTTGGCCGGCATATTTTTACTTCCCGGCGCGGCGGGCGCGGAAAAGCCCGGGACAAACAGGCACTGGTTTTACGACCCGTACAGGCAGGAAACTTTCGGTTATGGGGATAAATTGGAGGTGAAAATAACCTTTACCGTAAAATATTATAAAGCGGGCGAAAAAGTGCCCCAAAAAATAAAAGCAGGCTCTTTGTCTGGCATCGACATTGAGTTCGACTTTGCCCTCAAGTCCGGTATCCGTTACGGCTACAGCGCGATAACGGTAGACGAGGCAATAGAGGATATAGGCGACATCTTCCTCGTCGGCGAGTATTTCGCCTATCGGACGAGCCATATGACCGGCCCCAGGACATCCCGTTTCCTATACGCGCACGACGGGACAAGCGACTACCGTACCCCAAAGCAAACAGCCTACATTGAATTTGACGGCGGCGGCGGCGCAACGGTGTATGATTCGGCCGGATACCGCTCCTATTCGGGGCCGAAGCTGTTCATCAGGTTTGACATGCGCGAAGCCATAGACCACGAAAAGCCGGATAACGACCCGGTATTTGCCGCCAGGCTGCTTGAAGTCCTGCAGGAGGGCGGCGAACTCTCGATAACCGTGCCTTACGACACGAAGAAAAAACCGCTGGAAGAATACACGCCGGAAGAACTGAAAAAACTGAAAAAGCTGACAATAACCATACCGCAGCAAGTCATCGCCGAATGGCGGCAAATAACCGACCTAACGGGCGCCGAGGCGGTGATTGTCGGCAAAGAAAAAGAAAAGCTATTGCTGGTGAAAATTTCCGACCTCCTGGCGGAACTGAAAAAAGAGGAAAGCGTACTAAACCCGCCCCAACGCGGGGCGGGTTTTTAACCAGGAAAGCGCCGGGCGCCCCTTTATAGACTAAACTTAAGCCGCATCTTTCCGGTTGCAAGCAAAATCCCGAGAATATGGCACTTTACCCATATTCACTGCGAAAAAGGCAAGTAGCGGCAGAAAGGGAAATATCCGCCGCAAAAGGGGAAGTTGACTGCAAAAAAGAAAACAAAATTATTATTTGGGGAAACGCTTTGCGTCAACGGCCAAAAATACTGCCGCCGCAAATTAAAGTCCCCGCCGCTGCGCCGTTATGGCCGGCGATTCTTCCCCGGCCGGGTTGTCATCCTGAAATTCGGTCATCTGCGCCCGGTAGCGTTTGGGCAGCCGCGACGCGCAGGCGCGCCGGTTTTCCTTGTCCTTGATAGCGACGGTGTTATAGAAAATACGCCACAGGCGGCGGCACGCCTTTTCTTCTTCGTCAAATTTCGGCGGCGTGAAGTCCCCGGCCTTAAACAGCCGCTCCTGTCCGCCGCTGTAAATGAACGCCGCCTGGTGGGCGCGGTCGTAGATGAGGAAACGCTCGTCAGGCAGGCGTTCTTTAAAATGCCGGCCCAAAAGGCGCAGAATAAAATTCTCCGGCTCTATTACCGCCAAAAGCACGCCGCGGTACCGGGAAAAACGCAAAAAACCCCGATATTTTTCCGCTTCCTTGCTCCGGCGCAGCACCGCCTTGTATAGCGTAAGCACGCGCTCGTCCGCGAGCATGTATAGGGCCTGCGGGCCCTTTTCGCAGACAAGCTGTAAAAAACGCAGCATATAGAGCTCTTTGCCGGCCAAAGCAGTAAGAAAGGCGCGGCGCAAGAAAGACAAAATTTCCCCGCCCAATTTCTCCCGGATGAAATTTGCCGTCCGGGCGGCTTTTTCCGCTTCGCCATGTACCCGGCGCACCGTGAAAAGCGGCAATTCACCGGCCGGTTCCCGGCAGACGGCGCAGGGAATTTCCCGGCGGCGCCAACCGGTGAAGACGCAGCAAAGAAAGCCGCTGAAACTGCCGTCATAGCTATAAACGACCGCTTTTTGCGGGCAGCCGGCAAACCGCCGCAGGGGACCGCCGGACGGCCGGGTTTTGGGCCGCGCCGGCTTTACGTTTACCTGGTCAAACATTGCGTCAACCCGCCTTTAGCTATGCCTGCACAGTCGAACAAATCAAGCTGCTGCTGCCCGAAACGCTCTTGCCGGCGGTATAGCGCCGTCTCTTGCGGCGACATGACGGAGGAGAGAAACATTTCCGGCCGCGGCGGTAATTTTTGCCTGGTGTTGTCCCGGCAGACGATAAAATATTGGGCGCGTTTTACCACCACGCCGATTTTTCGCAAAGCAGCCAGATCTAAAGATGCGCTTTCCCGGGCGGCGATAATCCGCCGGGCGCTGACAACGCCGATGCCGGGTACGCGCAGCAGTTCGGCGTAGCGCGCCCAGTTCACGTCAATCGGGAAAAATTCCGGATGATTGACCGCCCAGTTGCACTTAGGGTCAAGAAAAGGATTAAAATCAGGATGGTGTTCGTCAAGTATTTCATCGGCGGCGAAATTATAATACCGCAACAGCCAGTCGGCCTGATAAAGCCTATGCTCGCGCAGAAGCGGCGGCTTGACGTCAACCGCCGGCAAAGCGCTGTCGGCCACCATCGGCAGATAGGCGGAGAAAAATACCCGCTTTAAACGGAACTTTTGATAAAGCCCTTCGGTCAGTTTAAGTATCTGCCGGTCGGTTTCGGGGGAAGCGCCGATGATCATCTGGGTGCTCTGTCCGGCCGGCGCGAAGCGGGGCGCGTTTTTATAGGCCGTAAGTTCGCGCGGGTTTTCCGCGGCGCGGTTTCTGATAAAACCCATTGGCCCCAATATCGCCTGTTTGCTCTTGTCCGGCGCCAAAAGCCTCAGGCTGGCCTCGGACGGCATTTCGATATTAACGCTTATCCGATCGGCCAAAAGGCCTAATTTCTCGTGCAAAGCGTTGCTGGCGCCCGGTATGGCCTTGGCGTGTATATAGCCGTAAAACCTGTATTCATGCCGCAAAATGCTTAATGTCCTGACAATGAGTTCGACGGTGTAGTCGGGATTTTTAATGACCGCCGAACTTAAAAACAAGCCTTCAATATAGTTGCGACGGTAAAATTCCATGGTCAGAAGGGCCAGCTCGCGCGGCTCAAACACCGCGCGCGGTATGTCGTTGCTGCGGCGGTTGACGCAATACTTGCAATCGTATACGCAAGTGTTGCCCATAAGTACCTTCAAAAGCGAAATGCACCGCCCGTCGGCGGAAAAACTGTGGCAGCAGCCGCCCAAAGACGCGCCGCCCACGCCGCCGGGGGCGGCCGCCTTCGCCACCCCGCTGGAAGTGCAGGCAACGTCGTATTTGGCCGAATCCGTAAGTATTTGCAATTTTTTCGGTACATCCATCGCGCCCATCTCCGCGAACATTTGTTTGCATATATTATAGCACAAGCAGCCGGCCAGTGCAAACGCCGGCTGACAATAAAATTACAAACGTCCGGCGCCCGGATAGATAGTTTTCTTTGCGCGCAAACTGGCCAAACAAAAACAACGCGAAAAGGCGCGCGGTTCATTGCGCGCCCTAACACTGTTCCCAGGCTGAAATCATAGCTCTTTGCGGTTGCTTTGCCGCACTGCCTTGCTTGAAATCCTCGCCGAATCTTTATGTGTGTGGTGCCGTGCAAGGCTGCGAGGCGGCAAAGCAGCCGGCAAATCTTATCTATGAAACTACTGATTAAAAAGCAATAGTTGAGGTCTTTGGAAAAAAACAGGCAAGGCAAGGTGAAAAACCTGCCAATCTGGGCAGTTTCATCCGCTCTTTGCGACCTTTAGGCGGCAAAAGGGCACACTTCGCCCTTGCCGGCCTACATGGGCCGCCAGCCCCCCGACCTCGCGCACATCAAAAGGTTTGCGCTACAGAACAAAATGTGCAGCCTGTGGAGGT
>JAISPA010000080.1 GCA_031275255.1 Acidaminococcales bacterium
CCCCTTAGCGGAAAATCGGCGAGTTTGTAGTCGGTAACAAAATAAGCATTGCCGTCAGTATCCACACGGTCTATCCTACCGGTTATTTTTGCTTCGCCCGCCTGTGCCGGCAGGGTCAAAGGATGCTCATCAAACTTCCACTCCAGGCGGAAAGGGCGAAAATCCCCGCTAAGTTCCTGATAGTTTATTTCCGCCGCCAGCCAGCCGGAAAGTTCTTTTTCCATGTCTGAGCATTCCCGCCCGGTCAGCCAGGTTTGGGGCAAAAGGCCTTTGGCGGCATATTCTTGCAAAAGATCGCTGAAATCCGCCGACAGCTCGCCCGCCAAGCGGGAGAGCGCGTCAGCCGCCAACCGGCGGCCGGTGTGTTTTTGCAGGAATTTTTTAAGGCACGCGTGGTAAAGACCGCCCTTTAAAGCGGCCGGCAGGCCGTCCCCGGCCGGCCGCCAAGCGCGAGGCCGCCATACATCCTCCAGCAGGAATTTGAAAGGGCATAAAGCGTAGTTTTCCAGCAGGCTGGCGTTAAAGGTAAGCGCAAAAAGGGCGCTGATACTTTCTTTGACGGCTGCCGCATCCCCGGCGTAAGCGCCGGCGCGCCGGGGCAATTCCCCGGCCAGCCGCGCGGCGAAATCTTCCCCGAGGTAGCCGCCGAGCCATGTCCGGGCAGGCGGGGACGCCGTCTTTTGCCCGGCCAGCAGGGAAGCCAAAACCTCCTCGTTGGCGATGAGGCCGGGCGCGGGCAGCACGGCGCGGGCGGGCCGCTCTTCAGGCGCAAGGCCGGGAAGCGCCCTTAACGCTTCTTCCAGGTAGGTGGAAATTATAGCCCCATCGGCAATGCTCGCCGACAGCCAGAGGCCTTGCCGCGCCCTTTTTACGCAATTAAAGAAGAAAAACTTCTCTTCCCGCGCCGCGCTGTCAAGGGAGGGCAAGAACCCAAGCTGCGCCAAACGGATGCGCTCGGCATCGTCATACAGCCAGTTTTCCGGCGCAAGCGCCGGAAATTCTTTCTCTTTGAGGCCGATTATATAAACATGGCGGCAGGCGTTCCCTAATTCGCGGCAATTATCCGCCACGCGCACCCCGGCGTCATCCCCCGGCAATAGGACAAGCGTCAGGTCCTTTAGGCCACGCAAAAACAGCCGCCGGTATTCACCGACAGGGATAGGCTGTTCTTCCCCGCCCGCCGCTTTGAGGTCATCGGCCAGTTGGGTTATCGCTTTCAGGGTTTCATCCTCGCCGCTTGCCAATAGTTTGAGTTGCGCGAAAGAGAGAAAGCCGTTCTTATACAATTCGCCCAAGCGGACAGGCGAAAAAAAGCAGGTCAGAAAATCGGAAAGCGACTGCGCGAAGACCTTGCTGCCGGCCGTACGCGGCAGGCCGGCGCAGTGCGCGAAGAGCTTTTCCAAAAGTGCGTATTGCCGCCCGTCGCACAAAAAAGCGTCTAAAATCAATTTTTTGGCCGCCGCAAGCTCCGTCAGGTAGTTTTCTTCCAGCAAGCGCCCTATTTTTTCTACATCCAGCCGCCAATATTCTTTCAGTATATATGAAGAAAAAAGTTTTTTCAGTCCTTCTTTCGCCTCGCCTGCGCCCACCTGCAAAAAGGCGCCGGCAAACCTGGCCGCAGGCTGCGCCGAAAGACGTACGGTTTCCGGCAGTGATACGGGCAGCCCCGCCAGGAAAAATTCACGGCGCAGCCCGGGGTAAAGCGACAGATTACGCGTTGCCAGCAAAATATCGCCCGGCGGCGCGCCCTGCTCAACCTGCCTTTTGATGTCGGCGACCGCCTCCTGCATTTCCTGCCGCCGGTTGGCATATTTTCTGACCTTCACCGCGCCGCCGGGCGGCGCCTGCCCGTATCGCCGGGAAAAAAGGCTGCGGCAGAAAGCCGATAATTCCCGGTCTTTTTTTTCCGGTTTATTGACAAGGCAAAGCTCAAAGTTCAGGCCCATGAGATCCTCATAGGCTGTTTTTGCGGCGCCGTAAACCGCCTCCCGCCCTTCTTCCCAAGGCAGCGCCACAGCGGTCTCGCACCGCCGGGAAAGGCGGCGGACGATGTCCATCTCCAAAGCGTTAAAGGCATAAAAACCTTCGATGTAGACCTTGCGCCAGGGGAAAGCCGCGCCGTCGCCGTCAAGCAGGCGGCCGGCCGCCTGCAGGAGGCGCGGGCGGTCATAGGCGCCGTCGCCCACGGTCGTTTCATACGCTTTATAGATGATAAACACTTCCCGGTCTTTGGCGCGTATTTTGCCGTCAAGAGAAAAAATACGCGCCGCCCCGGCGAAATCATCCGGTTCTATCCCGGCGCAGGCTATTTCGTCCATAAAAGACAGGAGCGCAGCCGCCAGAGCGTCGCTTTCGGCAAAGCCGGCGAAAAAGTTAAGTTCGCCCGCCGCTTCCAGGCGTTGCAGCAGTCCCCTGACCAAAAGGCGCCGCGCCATATCCGTCAGCAGGCGGACCGGTCGTTTGTTCAAGCGCAGAAAACCGGCGGCGAAATCCGCGAAATCGCCGCTTTCGGCCGGTATGTCCCAATCCCGCCGGCGCCGGCCCATAGGCGTTATAAACAGCGCATCGCCGTAGGCGTAACGGCGCGCGGCGTGCTCGGCCAAAAAATCTTCCCGCATGGACTGCCCGCAGGGCAGGCAATACAAAGTATTCTTCATTTTTCCTTCTTGTCTTCGGACCGGCACAAATCAGCCAGCAAACATTTTCCGCACAGAGGGTTGCGTGCCCGGCAGATGAGGCGGCCGTGCCAGATCAGCCAATGATGTGCGGCGCTCCAGCTTTGCCTGGGCAAAAGTTCCTGCAGTTCCCGCTCGGTTTTCTCCGCGTCTGCGCCCGCGGCCAGCCCCAGCCGGTGCGAAACGCGAAAGACGTGTGTGTCCACCGCGATCGCTGGCACGCCGAAGGCCTGGCTCAAAACCACGTTGGCCGTCTTGCGCCCCACGCCCGGCAGGCTTACAAGGTCATCCATGCCGCCGGGTACTTTGCCGGCGAATTTATCCACCAGCATCCGGCAAGCGGCTTTAATATTTTTTGCTTTAGCGTGAAACAGCCCGCAATCGCGGATAAGTTTTTCCAGTTCCGCCGCCGGCATATCCGCGAACGCCGCCGGCGAGCCGTAACGCGGAAACAGCCGGGCGGTGATGACGTTAACCCGTTTGTCCGTGCATTGGGCGGATAAAATTGTCGCGATCAAAAGCTCGAAAGGGTTGCTGTATTGGAGCGCGCTCCGGGCGTCCGCGTATTCTTTTGCCAACCGCCCGATTATGGTTTTTTGCCGCTTGTCCATCCGCCGGTCAGATACCCCGCTTTCCGTCTTTTTAAAAGACCTTATGCTAAAATTTTAACACAGGCGGCCGGAAAAATATACAGGAATACATGAGTCGCCCCCCTTGCGCGCCGTCGCTTTTAATGGTTAAATATATTAGGCTGCGGAACAATGACGCGCAATTCAGCGGCAGTCATAAATCGCGCCCAAATTTCGGCTTTTGCGCGCCGGTCCGGCTGAGGGCTTTAAGTCCTTTGCCGGTTTTGCTGCGAGTTTGCGTTTTTGTAGCAGCGGCAAAGAATTTTTTTGAGGAGGATATTATGACCGACGGAAAAAGTACCGTAAAAATAACCGAAACCGTTTTGCGCGACGGCCATCAGTCTTTGGCTGCCACCCGCACGCGCACCGGCGATATGATTCCCGTGCTTGAACAGTTGGATGAGGTAGGTTACAACGCGCTCGAAGCTTGGGGCGGCGCGACTTTCGATTCTTGCCTGCGCTTTTTGAACGAAGATCCGTGGGAACGGCTGCGCACTATCAAGAAATATTGTAAAAAGACGCCTATCCAGATGCTGCTGCGCGGCCAAAACATCCTTGGCTACAATCATTACGCCGATGACGTGGTCGAGGCGTTTGTGGAGCGTTCGGTCGCCAACGGCGTTGACATTATCCGCATATTTGACGCGCTCAACGATGTCAGGAACCTCGAATGCGCCATGCGGGCAGCCAAGAAATCCGGCGCGCACGTACAGGGCGCCCTTGTTTATACCATCAGCCCCTATCACCGGCCGGAAAATTTTCTCAAAATCGCCAAAGATTTGGTCCAACTGGGGGCGGACTCCATTTGCATCAAAGATATGTCGGGGCTGCTGGCGCCCTATGACGCCTATGACCTTGTAAAAACCCTTAAAACACACATCAGCGCGCCGATAAACCTGCATACGCACTATACCAGCGGCATGGGCAGCATGACTTATCTGAAAGCCGTTGAGGCAGGGGCGGATATTATTGATTGCGCGCTTTCCCCTTTTGCCCTCGGTACCAGCCAGCCCTGTACCGAATCCATGATTTACGCTTTCCAAGGGACGGTTTACGATACCGGCATTGACCCGGAAAAACTCGCGCCGCTGGCGCTGCACTTTAGAAAAGTAAAGCAAAGTTTAGAGGCGGATTTTAAGATCAAAACCAACATACCCATCGACCCGGAAGTATTGAAATTCCAGATACCGGGCGGGATGCTCTCCAACCTGCTCAATCAGATGAAGGAACAGGAAACCGCCGACAAATACGACCTAATGCTGGCCGAAATGCCCCGCGTGCGCGCCGATCTCGGTTATCCCCCCCTGGTCACGCCAACCAGCCAGATGGTTGGGACCATGGCGGTGATGAACGTAACGCTGGGCGAACGCTACAAACTCGTCCCCAGGGAAGTAAAAGACATGGTGCGCGGCAAATACGGACGGCTCCCCGGCCCGATCGCCCCCGAACTGAAAGAGAAACTGGTCAGCGGCGAGCCGTTTATCAGCCACCGTCCGGCCGACGATATCCCGCCGCAGCTGGAAAAGCTCAAAGCCCAGTTGAGCGAAAAAGGTTACGCCGACGCCAGTATGGAAGACCTTTTGTCTTACGCCTCTTTCCCGGAAGTGGCCCTGGCCTTTTTTCAGAAAAACCGATAATGAGTTAGGACTTTATCCAGCGTAAGATCCGGCTCCGACTGAGTGTCCGGACGTGTTCGCATTACCGTGCCTGCCTTTGGGCGGATTATTCGCTGCGCTTTGTTGAAAAATCTCGCTGTAAACCAATTATGCGTTCAATTTTTCGCCGCACTTACGAAAAAGCCGCTCAAAAATTAAGAATTTCCGGTAATGCGAAGTCTCAGGATGCAGATAAAAAATAGATTGTCAGCAATAGTGAAAGTGATTAAGGATTTAGCAGGATGAGAGATCGAACGAGACTTCATTCAGCGGGAGATTTTGCGCCCGCTGAATGCTCATCTTTGCAAGGGCGGACATGCCTTGCCGGAGAGGGGCTGTACATGGCCGTTAGAAGCAGGTGGGTTATGGCAGTATCGTCTTCGAAAGGGCGGGCTACGTTTGCCGGATTTGTCTATACCTGCAAAAGAGGGTAATTTGACAAGACAATCTGCGTAAATTATAATAAAGAATACATATGGGGTTATAGCTCAGTCGGTCAGAGCGCCTCGCTCACATCGAGGAGGTCGGCGGTTCGAGCCCGTCTAACCCCACCAAAACACAACAAAGCGCCCTGATTGGGCGCTTCAGTTTAGAGGGATTTGTTTATGGCTGCCTACAACAAGGTATCAGAGGAATTTCTGCGGCGCCTGCGTTTAATCAGCGGCCGGCAGCACGTTTTTGCCGACAGGGAGAAACTGGTTGAATATCAGACGGACGAAGAAACCGATCCCCTCTATCATCATCTGCCGGAAGCGGTGGTTTTCCCGGGGAGCGCCCAGGAAATATCCCAAATATTAAAGCTGGCTAATGAATATCTTATCCCCGTTACGCCGCGGGGAGCGGGAACCAGCCTCGCCGGCGGAGCCATCCCGGTCAGGGGCGGCTTGGTGCTGGTACTTACGCGTATGGACCGGATAATCGAAATAAATAAAAAATCGCTTTACATGAAAGTAGAATGTGGCGTGCCAACGGAAAAAGTGCAGAAAG
>JAISPA010000087.1 GCA_031275255.1 Acidaminococcales bacterium
GTCCGCCCAATGCCGGCGCGGCAGGTATACCCTGTCTTCCGCCGCCACCGCGTCCAAACTCCCCGTCCGCGCGTACTGCGAGGCTATGCGCCTCGGGATGTTCGCGGCGATGACGTCAAGCCCGCGCGCTTTGGCAAATTCCACCAGCGGCGCGTAAGCTTCGCGATAGTTCTTCCACGGGCGGGAATCTCTAAGAAACTCCTCCTCGCCGACGGCGCCGGCAAGATATTTTTTAAGCAGCGCCGCCACGTCTTTTTCGATCATTTCCAAAGAAAGCGCGACATTGCCGTCCTCGGCCCGGCAATATTCCCGCAGGAAAGCCAGCTGTTCCCGATGCAGCGCGTTCTGGTCGTGAAATTCCCCGAACAGCACGACGTCGTAGTTTTTCAGCCTTTTAACCGCCTCGTTAAAGGTGATCCCCTCTCCCGCCGGCAGATGCCAGAAAACGCCGGCGGCCGCTCCCGCCGCCAAAGGCGGCATGGTCAGCAGCAAAGCCAGAGTTGCCCAAAGCAGCTTTTTCATATTCAACACCCTTTCTCGCGGCAGGGATGGCCTTCACCGGCAATCCCCGCCGCGCGGCCGTTAGCCTTCTACAAGGTTATATTCAGGCCCAGCCGCCAGACGCGGCCTTCATACATGGAAATATCGTTTATTTTCTTGTCGGTGAGGTTTTCCACGGCAAACCAGGCGCTGTATTTGCCGTCCCGCCATTTTTTATTGACGCTGAAATTGAGGGTGGAATAACTGTAATTTTCATCGGTCATAAGGTAATCATGGAACCAATCGTTCCATAAAACAGCGCTCCAGCCGCGCCGCGCGTCGTTATAGCGCAGCTGCAGAGTGCTGCTGTTGCGCGAGCGGCCTTCCAGCCGGGAGCCGTCGCCTTTGTCTATGGCGTCAAGGTAGACATGGCTAACTTTTACCGTAAATTGTTTATTGAGGTTTTTGCCGAGCTCAAATTCCAGCCCTTCGATCCGGGCTTTGCCCACATTGACGTAATTCGCGTAAAGTTTTGGCGGCGGCGGTGGCGGCGGTACCATATAATAGTCCATGTTGATTAAGTCCCGCACATTGTTGTGAAAATAGGCAATTTTGCCGAAATAATCGTTTTTCTCGGCCTCTAAGCTTATTTCCCAGGTAGTGGACTTTTCCGGTTTCAGATCCGGGTTGCCGTACATGAAGGTCTGCATGCCGCCCATAGTACCCTGCCAATCCATGTAGAGCTCGCTGATGGTGGGCGCGCGGAAGCCCCGGCCAAAGCTGGTTTTTAAGCGGTGGTCGTCGTTGAATTTATAGGTCAGTCCGAGCTTGGGGCTGAGGTTGCCGCCGAAGCGGTCGCTGTGATCGTAACGCAGGGAAGGGATGAGCAGGAGTTTCTCATTCAGCAGCCATTCATCCTGAAGATAGGCCGCCTGATATTTTATCTCCCTTTCTACCGACCCCAGCCGCGTCCCGTAGTAGGCGGAGGAACGGTATTCGCCGCCGAAGGTCAGGCGGTGCGCATCGTTCAGTTGGATGGAATCCCTGCCCTCCACCACCCAGGTAGTGAATTTCGCCAGATCATAGCCAACGCGCGCGCCGGAGGCGTCAACCTGCGGCATGTCTTTGTCCAGCCGGTTATAATAAGCGCGCAGCTCATAATCGCTCTTGCCGCCCTGCCCCCGCCAGGCCAGGCCAAAGGAATCGCGGCGGATTTCGTTGATGTTTTTATAAGTAGTGGTGGTCCAACTGCTTAAATGCTCGTTGGTTTTTTCGTAAAAGAAATCGATTTTATTGTTGTCGTTTATGCTGTAAGTTCCCTTCAGGTTGTAAAACTCGCTGGGCCCTTTGGGCAGGCTTGTCCCATCTTCCAGTTTTTTATCCCGCACACGTTGGAAATAAGTGTCAAAGGTTAACGCCCAGCGTCCGACCGTGCCAGAGTCTACCCGCAGCCCGCCGCCGTACGCATGGTTGCCGCCTTCAAAACGCAACGACGACTCTGCCTTTTCCGGCCGCCGGGTGATGATATTGATGACCCCGCCCATGGCCTCGGAGCCGTAGAGCGAACTGCCGGGGCCGCGCACGATTTCGATGCGTTCCACGTTGTCCAGGTTGATACGCTCGAATTCGTAGACATTGGTCAGAGCCGAAGTGTCTTCGCTCGCCATGCGGCGGCCGTCCACCAGAATAAGCGTGTGGTTGGTGCTCATGCCGCGTATCCGTGCGCTCTTGCCGGCCATGCCGCCTCTTTTGGCGTCAACGCCGACCGCGAGCGCCAGCGCGTCCCTGACCGTCTGCGCGCCCAGAGTCTCTATTTCCTGCCGGGTGATGACCTGGACACTGGACGGCGTCTCCTTCACTTCCTGCTCGGTGCGCGTGGCGGTAACCACGACCTCGCGCGTTACGCCCACGTCTTCGTCTTCCGCCTCCGCCGCCAGCGCCGGCAGGGCAAACAAACCAAGCGCGGCCAGCGTGAGCGCGGTTATTTTTCTTTTACTTATTTGTCTCAATTTTTGGCGCATTTTCTCTTTCCTCCTCTGTTTTGTCGCTGGTTCTCCTTGTATTTATGAATAACTAT
>JAISPA010000122.1 GCA_031275255.1 Acidaminococcales bacterium
TCAAGCTCAACTTCCACCTCGACAGTCGGATTGCCGCGCGAATCCAATATTTCCCGCGCATAAACATCAATAATTTCCGTCATCAGCTAAAATCCTCCTTGTTTTCTTGTGATGGGGCAATAAGCTCATACTGGCCTTTCTTGTCGTTCCACTTGTAGCGGAGACGAAAAATGGCTTCCCCGGTTACAAACCATAACTCCCCTCTTGACTCAGGTACAATGGCATACCATTGAGGAAACGGAGAAGGGAAAGATTCCACCACTGTAGAATCGGCATAATAAATAGTGGTTTCCGTGTAAAGCGTCTTATCCCGAATATTAAATTGTGTTCGGTTTAAAATATGGGAAACATCTTTATACTTGCTTTTGTATTCCTGCGGATAGATAGCAAAATAGCGCTCCCTGGCTGCTTCATTCAAAAAACCGTCTTTCGCCACATTGCAAATTTGTCTTTAACGGACTCGGACACAGGGGCAACCGAAAAAGCATCTAAGAAAGTTTGTTCGCCCTCGCCATCCTCAAGCAACAGCCACCTATCGGCAGTAGCCGCTTGTGCAGGCAACCCTAAAAACAGAGCAAAAACACATGCTAACAACAACCATTTTTTCATGGCAGGCCATCCTTTGCCGCGTTTTCTTTCCCATCATCTCCACGCCATTGCCAAACATAACCGCCGATAACGTCTCGACATCCGCCAAAGAGCGCACCGGCGCTAGGCAAACCATTACATCGCCTATATGGGCGGCGGCTACCCAACTATCAGGCTCTCGCCCGTCATTTGCGCCGGCTTGGCCAGCCCCATGATCTGGAGCATGGTCGGGGCGATGTCCGCCAATATCCCTTCCCGCAGCTTTACGCCTTTATATCCGCCGCCGGCGAGGATAAAAGGCACTTTATTGGTGGTGTGCGCGGTATGCGGCTCGATGCCGTCAGCTTCGCGCATCTGCTCGGCGTTGCCGTGGTCGGCGGTAATGCAGGCCACGCCCCCTTTGGCGACAACCGACCCGACCAGCGCGCCCACGCACTTATCCACCGTCTCCACCGCCCTGACCGCGGCCTCCAGCACGCCGGTATGCCCCACCATGTCGGAGTTGGCGTAATTTATGATTATAACGTCGTACAAATCCCGCCCTATGAGTTCCAGCGCTTTTTCGGTTACCAAAGGCGCGCTCATTTCCGGCTTGAGATCATAAGTCGCGACCTTGGGCGAAGGGACAAGCACCCGGTCTTCCCCTTTGCTGGGCGTTTCCACGCCGCCGTTGAAAAAGAAGGTAACGTGGGCGTATTTTTCCGTCTCGGCCAGCCTGAGTTGCCTTAGCCCGCAGCCGGCCAGCACTTCCCCCAGCGTTTCCTTTATGTTCTCGGGCGAGAAGGCGACCGGGAAAGGGAAGGTAGCGTCATATTCGGTCATGCAGACGTAATTGCCCGGCAGCACGCCCTCCGGGCGGGGAAACGCCGAAAAGTCCGGCAAAGCGAGGGCGCGGGTAATCTCCCGCGCCCTGTCCGCCCGGAAATTATAAAATATAACTCCGTCGTCCGCCTTTATCCCGCCGAAAGAACTGCCGCCGATGAGAAACGGCAGCACAAATTCGTCCGTAAGCTGCGCCGCGTAAGAGGCTTTGACGCCTATGGAGGCGCTTTCGGCCGTCCCGCCCTCGCACAGCGCCAGGGCGCGGTAAGCCTTCTCCACCCGCTCCCAGCGGTTGTCGCGGTCCATGGCGTAATAACGCCCCGCCACCGTCGCCGTCTCGCCGACGCCCAGCGTTTTAAGTTCGGCTTCCAGTCTTTCGACAAACCCCAGTCCGCTCTGCGGCGGCGTGTCGCGCCCGTCCAGCAGGGCGTGGACATATACTTTTTTCACTTTTTCTTTTTTAGCCAGTTTAAGGAGGGCGAAAAGATGCTCAATGTGGCTGTGCACGCCGCCGTCGGATAAAAGCCCGATGAGATGCAGGGCCGACTCTTTCTCTTTAACCTGCCGCAGGGCGGACAGCAGCACTTGATTTTTAAAAAAAGAGCCGTCTTTTATCGCCTTGGATATCCGCGTCAGTTCCTGATAGACTATGCGGCCTGATCCGATGTTCAAATGCCCGACTTCCGAGTTGCCCATCTGCCCGTCCGGCAATCCGACGTCCGCGCCGGAGGCGGCCAGGCAGGTATGCGGACATTCCGCGAAAAGCCTGTCCAGGCAAGGCGTCGCGGCAAGCTTTACCGCGTTGTATTCTCTCTCATCCCGCAAGCCGAACCCGTCGAGGATCACCAAAAGAAGCGGCTTTTTTTTATCCATGGTTTTCTCCTATCTGTAGCGCGCGATCGCGGCAAACTCACCGGCGGACAGGCTGGCGCCGCCTACCAGCGCCCCGTCTATGTTGTCCATGGCCATAAGTTGTTTTATGTTTTTTTCATTGACGCTGCCGCCATAAAGTATCCTGATAAGGCGCGCGGCTTCTTCGCCGAACTTACCGCCTATCCAGGCGCGGATACGGCCGCATACTTCGTCGGCGTCGGCGGGGCTGGCCGTCCGGCCTGTGCCGATGGCCCAAACCGGCTCATAGGCCAGTACCACCGGCAGCGCCGCCTGTTTTTCGAGCGCAGACAGCCCGGCCGCCAGCTGCCTTTCGATGACCGCCGCGGTTTCGCCTTTTTCCCGTTCCGCCTCCCGCTCGCCCACGCAAAGCACCGGGGTCAGGCCGTTGCGCAGCGCGGCCCGGATTTTGCCGCCGGTTACGCCGTCGGTCTCGCCGAAAATATGCCGCCGCTCGGAATGGCCTACCAACACATACTGGCAGCCTATGTCCGAAAGCATGGGGCCGGACACCGCGCCGGTAAAAGCGCCTTTGTCCTCCCAGTGTAAATCCTGGCCGCCATAACCGACATGCCGCCCGTCAACGGCGCAGGCTACGCTTTCCAGCGCCGTAAAAGGCGGGAATACGGCTACTTCCGCTTCCGCCCCCGCCGTAAGGCGTACTATATCTTCCGCCAAAGCTATCGCCTCGCGCACCGTTTTGTGCATTTTCCAGTTGCCGGCGATGAGGGGGCGGCGCAGGTCGTCCAAAGCGGCGACCCCCGGCAGTGTTTTCCCTTCCAGATATTCAAGCGAGGCGCCGCCGCCGGTGGAAATATGCGTTATATCGCCGGCCAGGCCCAGTTTTTCAATGGCCGCGACCGAATCGCCGCCGCCGACTATGCTCACGGCGGTAGTGGCGGCCACCGCTTTGGCCACCTTCTCCGTGCCGGCGCAAAAAGCGTCCATTTCAAAAACGCCCATCGGCCCGTTCCAGACAATCGTCTGCGCGTCTTTTAAGGCGGAGGCGAAAAGGGCGCAGGTCTTATCGCCGATGTCAAGCGCCAGCCAGCCTTCCCTGATACTGTCCGCCGCGCAGGTTTCATGCGCCGCGCCGTCGGCGAACCGCTCCGCCGCCACCACGTCCGTTGGCAGCAGAAACTCCACGCCGCTTTTTTCGGCTTGCGTCAAAAGTTCTTTGGCGTAAGCGATTTTGTCGGTTTCCACCAAAGATTTTTGCATGTTATAACCCCGCGCCGCCAGGAAAGTGTTGGCCATGCCGCCGCCGATGAGTATCTTGTCGGCTTTGGCCAACAGGCTGGCGATGACCGCTATTTTGTCTGATACTTTCGCGCCGCCGAGGATAGCCGCAAACGGCCGCCGGGGATGTTCCAGCGCCTTGCCGAGGAAATTGATTTCGCGTTCCAGCAAAAAACCGGCCACGCTCGGCAAAAAGCGGGTAATGCCGTCGACCGAGGCGTGCGCCCGGTGGGACACGCCGAACCCGTCATTGACGTAAACATCCGCCAATTTGGCCAGTTTTTCGGAAAATTCCGGATCGTTTTTTTCTTCCTGCGCGTGAAAGCGCAGGTTCTCCAGCATTAATATTTCGCCAGGCTCAAGCCGCGCGGCGGCTTCTTCCGCAACCGCGCCGACGCAGTCGGACGCAAACAATACTTTTGTTCCCAACAGTTCTTGCAGGCGTTCCGCCGCCGGCCGGACGGTAAACGCCGGATCGGGCTTGCCCTTCGGCCGTCCCAGATGGGTCATCAGGATTACCGCCGCGCCCTCTTCCAGCAGATACCTTACGGTCGGCAATGATTTTACTATCCGCGTGTCGTCGGTTATTACGCCGGATTTTATCGGTACGTTATAATCTACGCGCACTATTGCTTTTTTGCCCTTGACCTCAATGTCGCGGATGTTTTTCTTTTCCATGCTCAAAAGCCCTTTTGGCCGATATAGACGGCCAGATCGGCGGTGCGGTTGGAATAGCCCCATTCGTTGTCATACCAGGAAACTACTTTGACCATGCTGCCGTTGACGACCATAGTCGAAAGCGCGTCAATAACCGAGCTGCGCGGGTCGCCGTTATAGTCGCGCGATACCAGCGGCTCATCGCTGTAGCCCATAATGCCTTTCAAGGTGGTTTCGGAGGCGGTTTTCAGCGCGGCGTTCACTTCTTCCACCGTTACCGCCCTGGCCAGCTGGGCGCTCAAATCGGTTAGGGAAACGTTCGGCGTCGGCACGCGCATGGAAAGGCCGTTGAGCTTGCCCTTGAGTTCCGGGATAACCAGCCCTACGGCTTTAGCCGCGCCGGTGGTGGTCGG
>JAISPA010000127.1 GCA_031275255.1 Acidaminococcales bacterium
AAGGCGGCGCGCGCTCGCCTGTCGTGGAAGAAGCGTTAAACGAAGTTAAGGAAAATACCCTTTGGCTTAAGATATTGGGCAGTTACCCTGTTCTGACACGGAACTGACCCTCTCCGGCAAGCGAAGCCTGTCCTTTCGAGGACAATCATTCAGCAGGAGTGGAATCTCCCGCTGAATGAAGTCTTGTTCAAAAATATAATCGTTTTAAGGTTACAGGAGGCGATTTCCGTCGGCGCGGCCCGGCTGCTTTATAGAGGGCGCGCTGTACCCGAAAGACAAACATAACGAAAACCTGGTATCGTTTAATTTTGAACACACCCTAAATGAATGATTTTTTAATTGACTGTTCATTGAATATGCGCAAAATCGCTTCCCCAAACAAAGCGGCCACTTTGACCACCCTGATTTTGGGGCTTTGCTTTTCTTGGGGCAAAGGAATGGTGTCGGTAACAATAATCTCTTTCACAACAGACTTGTTCAGTTGCTCTACCGCGTCGCCGCTTAATACGGCGTGGGTGCAGCATGCGTATATAGCGCGCGCGCCGGCCTCTTTCAGGGCTTTGCCGCCTTCCGCGATGGAACCGGCCGTGTCTATGGAGTCGTCGATCAATATAGTTATCTTGTCTTTTACCTCACCCACAATATCCGTAATTACCGCCACGTCCGGCTTAGGCCGCCGCCGGTCTAAAATCGCCAGCGGGCATTTGAGGCGCTCGGCCGTATGCCGGGCCCGCCTTACGCCGCCCATGTCCGGCGATACGACGGTAATTTCATCGCCGCGCCAGCCGAAATACCGGGCAATATAATCTGACAGCATATCATCCGATGATATGTGTTCAACCGGCATATCGAAGAACCCTTCCAACTGTCCGGAATGTAAATCCATGGTTACTATGCGGTCAACGCCGGCCGCCATTATTAGGTTGGCCACCAACTTGGCGGCTATCGGGTCTCGGTCACGGACCTTTTTATCCTGCCGGTTGTAGGCGTAGTAAGGGATCACCGCTGTTATACTGCCTGCCGACGCGCGCCGAAAGGCGTCGATCATGACTAAAAGCTCAATAATCATATCATTGACCGGCGTAGAGAAAGTTTGCAAAACGAAAATATCCTTACCGCGCACATTGTCGCCAAGCAAAACCTGCACCTCGCCGTTATTGAACCTTTGTACAACCGCCGTACGAACGTCCACACCGATGTGCGCTGCTATTTCGCGCGCCAGGACAGGATGTGAAGTACCTGAGAAAATATGGAGTTTTCCGTATTTGTCCAAAAGTTCGTCCATATACCCTCCTTGTATCACCGGACTTAGCCGTCCTTTGCTTATTGCCAGTGCTATAGGGGAGAGGGCGCTATAGCACAGTAGTTTTCTGGCGGCGGGAAGCGTGCTTACCGCCGCCTATAGGAGATAAGGGCTTAGGGCCAGTAATTAAATTTCTCCAACAAATCGCCGCAAGCCGCTGCCCTTACAGTATGGATTTGTTTCCAATTGCCGGCCAGCAGCAGCCACAGAGTCGCTATGCGCTTGCGGCTGGCCGTGCTCCGGCTTTTACGGCAAAAATATTCACGCCAGCCGAGCAATAACAAAAGATCATCTTGACGCGATAAATTCCAAGTGGCGATGCCCGCCGTCCGGACAATTTCCTCCACAATTATCGCCAATACGCCTAATGTGTCCGTGCACGCATTTTTGGCCGTCAGCCGGCCGGTTATATAAAAAGCCGTTAAAAACAAACACTGATAGACGAAAATTCCCCTTTCCCAGCCCAATTCAACAAAAGCGGCTTTGTAGGCGGCGCATAAAGCCCGCGCCGCCGGTATATATTCGTCGCGGGCGCAGTTTAGGGCAATCCGCCTGACAAGGCAATCCAATAACTTTTTCAATAATTCATCTTTTACTTTCCCGGCAAATCTGGCCGCCGTCCCAATAAGGCCTGCGAAAAAACCTGTATTGGAATGAGGACGCGCCCGGCAGTAAACGGTAAAAACTTTTTGCCAATTCTCAAGATTATCCGCCGATTTTTTCGCTAAAACCAAACCCAGCCATGACGAAAAAAGCCTGTCCCAGCACGCTTCTTCCCCGCCGACTTCAGCCGGCATTTTTTTCGCGAGCACAACGCAGATTTCGCGAAAAAACGCTTCCTCTCCTGCGTTTATGGATGCCGCGCCAATGGCGCGGCAACAATCGACGGCCGCCCGGGCCGCCGGACTGTCCTTGCCGGTAAATTTCGGCAGGCAATATATGAGTATAGCAAAAGCACGCGCGCCGATGAAAAACTTGTCGCCGGACATAGACGCGCCGACGGTTGTTTTAATGGTTTCGATGATAGCTTCCCGTCGGCCGGGCAGTATTTTAAGCAGGGTTTTACCGCTTTCCAGAAAATACTCCACCGCCTGGTATTCATCTTTGTCGACAACGGCCCGCAGCAGATCGCGCCAATAAAGATCCTCGTCCGGCCGGAGCTTTTCTTCGCCGCCGGCTGTCCCATAGGCTAATTTAAGAGTTTCCGCGCTCTCTAAAAGAATAGCTTTGTCAGATTTTTCCAAACAGAAAAATACCAGGGAATATATCTCGTCAAGCAACCGGAGCATAAGTTTACGGTCGCGTCCGTTGTTGCCGGACAACTGTCTGTTAAGGCTTTTTATTTTTTGCGTCAGTTTCCCCGGGTTAAATTCCTTGTAAACATTTATAAGGGGCATCGGCCGAAATCTCCGTCATTTGTTGCCGTTACCATAATATATAAGCCCGCGCGCGGCGTCAACCGTGATGTTCATCCCGTTTTGCAAAAAGGCGGCGTCGGCCGCGCCCACAACCGCCGGCACACCGTAGCTTACGCTTACAATCGCCGCCTGCGAAGTAAGACCGCCCTCTTCGGCGATAATAGCCGAGGCTTTCAGGGCGTAAGGCACTATTGAAGTTTCCAGATCATGAACAACGAGAATGTCGCCGGGATTAAATTTGCTCAAATCACTTTCCGACCTTACGACGCAAGCCTTGCCTTTAACCACCTTTTTCCCGATCCCGGTTCCGCGCACAAGTATGTTGCCGACAATAATAACATTAATAAGATTTGTGCTGCCTGCCATGCCCACAGGCACGCCGGCCGTAATCACCAC
>JAISPA010000150.1 GCA_031275255.1 Acidaminococcales bacterium
GCTCTTGATATAGGGACGCGCAGCGTAGTCGGCATAGTCGCCGAAAAGGAAGATAAAAAGATCAACATCATCGCCGTTGACCGCCAGGAACACATTACCCGCGCCATGTTGGACGGACAGATACACGATGTGCCGCAGGTAGCGCATACGATCGGCGAAGTGCGCGACCGCCTGGCCAAAAAAACCGGCTATACCCTCGCCAAAGCCTCGGTCGCGGCGGCCGGGCGCGCCCTGATCACCATAACCGCCTCCTCCGACCTTGATACCGCCAATATTCTTTCGCTGGACACGGAAACCGAGCAAATGCTGGTTCTTTCCGCCGTGCAGACGGCTCAGCGCGGCCTGGCGGCCGACAGCCGGGCAAACGATCCCACCGGCTATTATTGCGTAGGCTATTCGGTCATAGAATTTAAACTGGACGGTTCCCGCCTGTCGACCCTCATCGGGCAGCGGGGCCGGGTGGCTTCGGTAACCATCATCGCGACCTTTCTGCCGCGGCCGGTCATAGACTCCATGCAGTCCGCCCTGTCCAGCCTGGATTTGGAAATAGGCACAATCACCTTAGAGCCGATCGCCGCCATAAATGTTCTCATACCGCCTACCATGCGGCACCTGAATCTGACCCTGGTGGATATCGGCGCCGGCACCTCCGACGTCGCCGTAACTTCAGGCGGCTCGGTCATAGGCTTCGGCATGGTACCCTGCGCCGGCGACGAAGTAACCGAAGCCCTGTCGCAGAAATACCTGTTGGATTTTAATGTGGCGGAAAAGATAAAAAGGCAGCTCAACGACAAACCGAAAAAAATCGAAATGCACGATGTTCTCGGCGGCGTTATAACCTCCACCCCCAAGGAAATACTCGACAGCATCTGCCCGACCGTCCGGGAATTGGCCGGACTGATTGTCCAGGAAATACTCTCTCTCAACAATAACAACATCCCGCAGGCCATACTGCTCATCGGCGGCGGCGCGCTCACGCCCATGCTGCAGGAGCTTATCGCCGAAACCATCGGCATGCCGCCGGAAAAAGTCGCTATCCGCCTGCCTTCTCCCACCCTTCTTTTGCCCAGGATACCGGATGAACTTTATTCGCCTGAGGCGATAACCCCGCTTGGCATACTTTGCCTCAGCAACAGCGACCACCTTAATTTCATCACTATCAGGATGAACAAACAAGTACACCGCCTGTTCAATCTCGGCAGCCTGAAAATATCCGACGCCCTGCTGTCGAGCAACATCGACGTCAACAGTATAAAAGGGCGGCCGGGACTTGGCATAACCGTGGAAGTAAACGGCCAGACCAAATTCATCCCCGGCACCTACGGCGCGCCCGGCTCGCTTGAGTTAAACGGCAAACCGGCGACGCTGGACGACAAACTCAAAGACGGCGATAAATTAAAAGTAGTAAAAGGCGTCGCCGGCAAACCGCCGAAAAGCCACGTGCTCGACGTCGTCGACTGCTCCAATATGGGCAATGTCTACATCAACGGCAAAAAACACCCCCTGGCTCCGGCCATTCTCCTAAACGGCGAACCGGCCGGCCCATCCTCGCGCCTGTCCGACCGGGACAAGATAGAAGTGCTGCCGCCGGACAACATCGGCCGGCTTCTCGATCAGCTTGACATAGATTATGAAGACGATGAATTTGAATACACGGTAAACAAAAACATCATCGGGTACAAATCCCCGCGGCGGATAACCTTGAACGGGCAGAAAGCCGGCCTGACGTCGCCGGTAAAACCGGGGGACGTCATCGACATAGAAAAAAGCGAACGTCCGACGCTGGAACAATTGCTAGCGCTGGACGCCGTAACCGTGGACACCGTCGAAGTATCCTTTAACGGCCGGCCGGTCAGGGTCGCCCGCACCTTCAAAGAATTTACCGTCAACGACAAAACGGTCAAACCTTCTTATATTCCCAAAGAAAGCGACGCGATTTCTTTCAAGGTGAGCAAAAAAATCCCCAACATCAGCGACGTGCTTTTAGCCGGCGAATTTGACCCTCAAAAAACGGCCAAAGAACACAAAAACGTCGAAATTCTTTTAAACGGCGAAAAGACCGAATTTACCGCGCCGGTGAAAAGCGGCGATCAGGTAACCGTCCGCGGCAGCTGACGCAAAATCGATTCGTTCTGCGCGGCACTTAATTTTGTGGCAAATTCGGGCGCCGCAAAGAAAGTCGGTTCAGCGCGAAATGCTGAATATATCGGACGACACATTTTTACAGGGGAATTGTCTGTTGTGCCACCCAATAGCCTGGTTGACGCGTTACATCTGGCAATTGCTTAAATGGCGGGTCAAGCCATCCTGTCGTGTAACTTTAGGCGCAAGGCAAAAGTAAACGCGCCTATGCAGAACGTACAGTAGCCGCAAAATACGAGCAAAGGCCGCAGTTTTACGCCGGGGCCTTTATTTTTGCCCATTTTCGGGAAAATTGCACAGAATCCCCTGGCAGCACGGCCCGGTTCCTTTCCGCCCCAGGCTCCCCGCCTCATGCCATACTTTTATTTTGTTGCCTCCCAAACAGATGGGAAATTCTGTGCGGCAACGCTTCCACCTATACAGCCGGTGCATTTTTTGCCGCAATCCTTCACCGCGCAAATTTTTCGCAGATAACCCGCGCGCTGCAGAAAATCAAGGCGGGACACTATAATCTCCGGCGTGGTATCCAACCGCTCGGCAAGGTCGTATTGGGAAAGCGTTTTCCCTTCCGACAACAGGGCCAGTATTTCAGAGAACATATTTTCACCCCTTAAAAAATAGCGAGGCTGTGTGGAACACGACAAACGAAAGCGCCAACGCCGCCGCCATATAATACCCCGCGATTCTCAGCGTCCATTTCAGAGAGCGGATTTCCGAATAGGTGGCGGCCATCGCTACTAGGCACGGAACGGTGAAAGAAACGGCGAAAATGAACGCCAGAGCCTCCGGCTTTGAGACGGCTTCGGCAATAACGGCGCCGAAGTTTCCCGCCGTTTCCGTACTTTTTGAAAAGGTGGATTCAAACACGCCGCCGCTTCCCATGTAGAGTGCGCCCAAAACGCCTAAAACGGCCTCTTTCGCAAATGCCGCCGCAATAAATGCCATGAAAAGCTGCCAGCCGAGACCAAAAAGGCGGGTAAACGGTTCAATAAAAGTACCAACTTTGTAAATCACGCTGTTCTCTACATGGCCGTCCGCCGTATAAGTAAGGCAGAAAAAGATAATGGTTATGACAAAGATAACCCGGAACGCCCGAAAGAATATATCTTTTGTCCGTATTGCCGTTGTTTTGAAAAGCAGTCCCCATTTTGGTTTGTGATAAGGCGGCAGTTCCATAATCATGCCGGTTCGTTCTTTTTCGTTTACAAGCCATCTGCCGAAAACTTTGGCGGTAATCATCATGTAGATCACCAT
>JAISPA010000161.1 GCA_031275255.1 Acidaminococcales bacterium
GTAAATCTTTAAATGAGTAATGTTTTCGTTGTTGAAATATATATTACCCCGGTCGGCGCGCAACATCCCGAGTATGCAGTTCAAAAGAGTGGATTTCCCGGCGCCGTTCGGTCCTATAATGCCTATCAGGCTACCCCTTTTCACGCTCAGGCTGATATCGTTGATGACCGTGTGCCCGCCGAAGCTTTTACGCAGGTTTTCTATTTTCAGTACGTTTCCCATTTCCGTTACCTCAAATCTTGTCTAAACTTCGGATATTTATATAATAATTCTCCGACAAGACCTTTGGGTAAATAGAGAATCAGCAGCAGCATGACCAGGCCTATAAGAAAAGCGTCGAACATAGGGAACAGGCCCCAAATGACGTCATCAAGCGTGTACATGGAAACGGCGCCGAGTACAGGTCCGGTCACTGTGCTAAAACCGCCGAACATACCGTAAAGCACGGATTTAGCCGTAATCAGCATACTAAAGGCGGTTTCCGGATCCACAACGGAAGTGTACCAGGCATCTAAACCTCCCGCCAAGCCGGGCAGAAAAGCTGCGATTATCCAAATGCGCAGTCTTGCCCTGACCGTATCAATGCCTAATACCTCCGCCGCCGTCCTGTCTTGTTTGATGCTTTTTAACGCTATGCCAAGCCTAGACCGGGTAATATGATAAGCGATGTATAAAGTAACGATCATCAATAGCAGCATAGCGTAATAAGCCGTCTCCGGATCGTATATTTTCGAAAGATTGTAACCGGCGCTGCCCCCTAACCATTCGTCCGGCATACTGGAAATGATGGTCTTAACGGTAAGGGCGCAGGAAGAATTGACTATGGCGAAATATACTCCTTTTAGCCTAAGCGTCGGGGAAAACAGCATGGCCATAATCGCCGCCGACAGACCGCCGAAAAGAATGGCCATAAAGATATTGACGCCGAAAGTACTCCAGGCAAAAGCCGTAGCGTAAGAGCCTATACCGTAAAAAACAACGTAGCCGAAAGGCAAATAGCCGGTCAGGCCGAAAATCAGATTAAGAGAGGACGCCATCACCACCCAGAACATCATATAGTAAAAGAAAGCCACCCTGTAATCAAAGACAGGCGCAAGAGCCAGGAAAGTCAAAATCACTAACAACAAAGCTGTTTTTTTCATCAGTAAAGAACTCCTTCCGAAATGGTGGGCGCAATGACAGCGTATGTATATACGGATAATAAAAAGTGGGCAATACTTTATTTATAATTATTCTTGATGCAAAAAACAGTCTTGCAATTCGTCCCTATAATTAGGCGAATAGTTTTTTTTACATTTTAAACTATTATTTTAAACTTGTCAATAAAACGATTTTTTATTCAGTAATTGGCGAAACGGGCGCAAAAAAACGCGCCTTGCAAAAAGACGCGTTTCGTGTAAGAAAATACAGGCGCCGATTGCGGTTATTTATTTTTCACAATAACCTTTTGCGTCAGCATAGGTTTGTTTTTTGAACTCCTCTTGTATTCTTCCGGTAACGGGATCCAGCTTGCCGTCGGCTATCGCAGTCTTGTCTATCTTGGCCACCGGCACACCGCAAGCTGGATGCGTTCATGAAAGCCTCGTCGGCGGCTTTGGCAAACTCAATGCCGTAGGCTTTTCCCACGGCGGTAAATCCAGCTTACCGCACAAATAATAAATGATATAGTGCTTTAATTTAAGTGTCGTCAATAGAAATAATGTTATGATATAATATGGGCAGTCAAAAAAATCGCGAGGCAAAAAACGCAAGCGGCATACCATCGGCACGACATAAACGATAAGGCTTGGCGGTGCTGTAGCCAAACCTGCTTAGCCGCAAAGGGACTTATGGCGGCAACGCGAGGGACAAACCGGCAGTTCATAAACGGGGTGTTCTGGATATTGATAGCCGGTGCGCCGTGGAGGGGTTTGCCTGGCGCAGCAAAAAGAGCAAGCGGAAATTTTACGATTGTCGTAAAATTTCCGCTTGCGTTTGTTAATGAATCATAAATTATACTGCACCCAAACAAACATCAATCAAAAGCGTACCTGGACGAGCGCATTATTCCTGTTTGCGGCGGCGCCGCAGTGTATAAAGCTTTTTAAAACATCAGCAAGAATATGCCGGCGATCATGGCTAAAGTTACGCCCGGGCAGGTGCGTTTGGCCACATCCATTGGATTGGCCCCGGCGATGCCGGCGCAAATAATAGTGGCGCCGGCGATTGGCGACATGGTTCTGCCGAGCGTACCGCCCAAAGTCGCCATGCTGCCCATTTGCAGCGCGGAAAGGCCAAACTCGGCGGCGTGCGGAGTTACCGCGTTATTGAAAGCGACGGTCGCGGCATCGCCCGAACCGGAAATAACGCCGAGCAGGAAAGGCCCCACGGCGGCGCATATCTTCGCTATGGAAGGCGTACTGGTCATGGCGGCTATGAACGCTTTGACCAGCCCTACCGCAGTCAACCCGGAAACAAACACGCCCGCCGCGATAATGATGCCGATTATATCGGCGTAAGCGCCGCCCATACCGTCGAAGAAAGCTTTGACCATTTTCGCCGGGTTTTTGCGGGTAACGGCCAGGCCGATGAGTACGCCGATGATCATGGCCGCCGGGACGGTCATGTTCACACTTTTTAATTCCGGCCTGGTACAAATCAAAAGTATCGCGATCGGCATGACGGGGACAAGCGCGTATATGAAGTTGGGCTTGAATGAACTGCCAACTTTGAAGTTGTCCGTCTCGTATCCTTTGTGTTCCTTGAGAATATAAGCCAGAAAAGTTATGACAATG
>JAISPA010000178.1 GCA_031275255.1 Acidaminococcales bacterium
TGCTTGGCTTTAAGGACAAATTCCCAGTAGCTTTTGCCGCCTTTGGCTTTGTGGGTTTCTTTTAAGGCGACGAAAAATGAGTAGCATTCCAGCAGAAAGGAAAAGGCGAGTATAAGCAGAGCCAGCCACAAAGGGCCGCCGGACGCGGATGGAGAGGATATCTTTTCCGCCGCCTCCATGATGGCGAAGCAGCCGCCGAGCAGGAACAGCACTACTGACACCATAAAAGCGTAAAAATATTGTTCCCGCCCATAGCCAAAGGGATGCAGGCTGTCGGCGGCTTTTTTTGACTGTTTTTGGCCAAAGAGCAGGAGCAGTTGGTTGGCGGCGTCGGCGCAAGAATGGATCGCTTCCGCGAGCATGGAAGGGGAAGCGGTGAAAAAGTAGGCGGCGGCCTTGGAAATGGAAATGGCTATATTGGCCGTAAAGGCCGCGATCACCGCTTTTTTTCCGCCGTGGGCGTTTCCGTCCGGCATTTTTAAACCTCCGCCGCGCTTTTTTCAAAAGCCGGTACCTTGTAACACCTGAAGGTTGTCAGCAAAGGGCGAGGATTTTTTTCGCCGGGCAAGGCGCAAAACGCAGGCGAACCCGGCAGAATGCCTGCCTTCCTTGGCAAATTCGGCATTTGGCCGTCCATGGCCTTCACAGGTTCGGCGAGTCTTTGCAGCACCGCCCGGCGGGAAAAAACCGGCGTTTGGTAACCTTTTAGATGTTACGGGGTAATAGTGTCCGCAAGTGTTTCCGCCAATTTCAGAATATGGCGTTCTTCTCTTTGCAAAAGGGAGTCTATGTCGAGAAAATCCGGGTTTTTTACATAGCGCAGCCGGAAAAGCAATAATTCGGGGGTAACTTCAAAGTAATCTTCAAATTCTTCTATGGCGCGCAGACGTTCGGTGTGGATAGCGTGCCGCAGGCTGCCGTCGGGTATGAGGTAAAAGCAGGACCATTTCAACGCCCGCAGCTCGGTTTTTATGTGGTTCAGTTTCCAGAAGCGGCAGTTGGCCGCTTTGTAAAAACTGGCGCCGACCGAGGTGAAATGATGCCCGAGTTCTTCAGACAATATACATTTATGCAGGCGCGGGTAGCTTTTCAGCTCCGCGTGCAGAATAATCTGCCTGCTCACGCCGTCGCTGTCGTAAAGGCCGAGGGTTTTGAAGCGTTTGGCGATATTGTCGTACGTTATGGCTATTTGTTCCCGTTCGGCAAGGTTAAGGAGGGATTGCATGGCCGCCTCGCGTCAAAAAATTGTCAAAGAGAGCATAGTGCCTTGCAGCGCCTAAAGGCTGCCGGCGAACGGCGGGGCTTTGCAACACCGCCCGGCGGGGAAAAGGCCGGCGTTTGGCAAGCTTTCAGGTGTTACGGGGTACTGGTCTCGGAAATGGTTATGTGCCGCGTTTTTTCCGGGCGTTCTTCTCCCGCATGAATTTCAGGTATTCGGTCAGTTCTTCTTCTTCCTCGGAGGAGAGTTCCTCCCGGGGATTGATCATGTGGGCGGCAATGGTGGCAATCGGGGCGCGTACGCTAGTGCGATCAAGCAGAAAGTCTATTGAGACGCCGAAGTATTCGGCAATCATGACCAACGCCGCGTAGTCAGGCTCGGCCCGGCCCGTTTCCCAGTCGTTTATTTCTTTCGGCCCGGTTTTCAGGGCGGCCGCCAGATCTTTTTGCGTCAAGCCTTTTTCCGCGCGCAGCCCGGCCAGTTTTTGGCCAAAGGCGCCGTTTTGGGCAGTCTGCCGGCCGCCCTCCCAGCCCATGAGCCAGGCGGGAGTGGTGCGCAAGGCTTTGGCCAACAGTTCGATCTTATCAAGTTTCATGTTGTCGATTTCGCCTGTTTCCCATTTGCGGACAGTACTTTTTCCGACACCGGCCACTTGCGCCACTTCTTCCAGCGTCAAATCCAGTTGTTTTCTTCTGCTGTATATCCGGTGTTTAATATCCATATTCTTCCCCTGAATACTGCTGCAACCCGCCGCGTGCGAATATCCGGCGGCCGGTTTGATTCGCGCGCCGCAGCTTGCCGTTATAAAGCCAAAGGCAAAAACATTTTGCGGACAAGCATTTGACACATATTATAGTATATTTGTTGCTTTTAGGCAACATAAATTTAAAAAATTTTCCAAAAGTGTCGTAAAGTGGTTGACAGATTGACGGGCTGTTGTTATGATTTAAGTATCTTAAAAGACACAAAAATAGGAGACCAATGTATGTTGGACGGGAATCTTTTGCGCAGGCTTATGGCGGCTAAAGGTTACGGCATGACGGAGCTGGCGCGGGCTTGCAAAATCAGCAGAAGCGCTTTGTACCGCAAAGTCGGCGGCAAAGCTCCCTTTACGGTCAGGGAGGCCGATATACTGGCGCGGGCGCTGGCTATGACTTCTCAGGAGAGGACACGGATTTTTTTTGCCCGTTGAGTGTCGCAAAGGATACAAAGCGAGGCCTTTGGCGTCAGGCCGGCGGATAATCGAAAAAAATTTTAGCGGGAGGCGTTTAGAGTGATGGATAGACAATATAGTTGGACGGACAGGCAATATCGGCGTGATTTTTTGCAAGGGCCGCTTTGCCGCTGCGTTGTTTGCGAAAAGGATATTTACGACGGCGAGCCGGTGTTGCGGGACAATCGTTTCCGGGCGGCGCGGGCGTATATTTGTATGGATTGTTATGAAGCGCTGAAAGGCGAGGAGGACGGGGTGGCGTTATTTTTAGGCGCGACTGTTGAAGAGGCTTTTTAAGCGGGCGCGCCGCGCGAAGAAAAAGTGAAAGGGAGGGGAACAGGTTGCAAGCCAAAGATTATTTACGGCAGCTTAACCAGGTACATAAGCTGATAAAAGCCAAAGAGGAGAAAATAAAGGAACTGCGGGCGCGCGCGATCTATCGGCCGAACCGCATAAGTTATGGGGGGCGGGGAAGCGCGCCCGGCGACCGGGTGAGCGAAATGGTGGCGAGTATTTGTTCTGTCGAGGAGTTGTTGCTTTTTGACAAGCTGCGGCTGAGCAGGATGGAAGAGCTGACGCTGGAGAAACTTCGCGCGCTTGCCGACGAGGGCGACCGCCGGTTGCTGGAGCTGCGTTATGTCAACCGCAAATGTTGGGATGAGATTGCCGACATCATGGGGTATTCAGCCGCCCACGTTCGCGGCAGCCTGCATAACCGCGCGCTGCGGGCTTTTGAAAAAGCGGCGGAAGTTGCGGTGAAAATAGAACCGCTGACCTTGTCCTGACAGGGCGTGAAAAGCGGGTTGATTTAGT
>JAISPA010000185.1 GCA_031275255.1 Acidaminococcales bacterium
ATAACGAGATGAAGGGCGTATTTTCATCGCCCGAAGCGCTTATGGAGCAGCAGGCGATGAAAACCTTGTTTCCCGCCTCGCCCTACGGATTTGAGTCCGGCGGCGCCCCTGACAGCATACCGCGGCTTGGGTGGGAGGAGTTTACGCGTTTTCACCAAACTTTCTATCATCCGGCCAACAGTTATATTTTTCTTTACGGCGACTTGGCGATTGAAGAGACACTAAGTTTTCTTGACAAAGAATATCTGTCGGCGTTTGCGCGGATACCGGCCGCCCTGCCGCCCGCAAAACAGGCGATGCCGGCGCGCACGGCCAAAGTGGAGGGCTTTTACCCTCTGGCCAAAGACGAAAGCGCGGAAAACAAAACTTTTTTAGGCTGGTACGCGGTTGTAGGCGATGCCCTGGACGCCGAACAAAATTTCGCCTTGCAGCTTTTGGAACACTATCTTTTGGAAACAGCCGCCTCGCCCTTGAAACGAGCCCTGATCGACGCCGGGGTGGGCAAAGAAGTATCCGGGTCTTTTTCCCGCAGTATCCGCCAGCCGGTGTTTTCTGTAAAGGCGGCCGGCGCACGGCCGGAAGATCAAAATGAGTTTGTCAGCGTTATTTACCGGACGCTGCAGAACATCAGCATCGAAGGCATAGACAAGGAACTGCTCGCCGCTTCTTTGAACATAATGGAATTTAACTTGCGCGAGGCTGATTTCGGCGTTTACCCCAAAGGTCTTATCTATGCGATAAATTGCATGGACAGTTGGTTGTACGGCGCCAGCCCGCTGCTTTACCTCTCTTACGACCGGTTGCTTGGCGGGCTGCGGGATAAGCTGTCCACCCGTTATTATGAGTCGCTCATTGAAAACTGTCTTTTGGACAACACGCATCGGGCAGTATTGTCCCTCGCGCCGCGTTACGGCCTGGAAGAGGAGCGCGGCCGGAAAACGGCGGAAGATTTGGCGGCGGCGAAAGCGAATTTCAGCGCCAAAGAATTGGCCGCCTGCGTTGACAATACCAAAAAACTGCTGGAATTTCAAAGCCAAACGGACAGCCGGGAAATGTTGGACAAAATACCGCTGCTCGAACGCAAAGATATAAAGCGCGCGGCGGAAAAAATGAAATACAGCCTGGAAAACAAAGAGAAGATGGACTTTCTCTACCTGCCGTCTTTTACCAACAAAATCGCTTATGTAAATTTGTATTTTGACGCGCAGGGCCTGCCGGAAGAATTGGTGCCTTTCGCGCACCTTCTGAAAAATATCCTGGGGAGGATTGATACCGAAAGATACAATTACGCCGAACTCGCCAAAATGATCAACACCCATACGGGCGGCCTCTCTTTTGACGTCAGGACTTTTTCCTCCGCCGCCGGCGCGGACAGTTGCAGCCCGAAATTTGTCATCTCCGGCAAGGCCTTTGTCCGCGATATAGATAAATTGTGCGGCATCATGGCTGAAATATTGCTCAACACCATATTTATTGATAAAAAGCGCCTGCAGGAACTTATCGGGGAATGTAAGGCCGTGTGGGACGCGGAGTTGTTTGCCCGCGGGCAGTCTATCGTAACCGAGAGGCTTGTTTCTTATTTTTCGCTTGCCGGCAAGTACAGCGAACAGGGTTTTTTGAGCTATTACCGGTTTTTGCATTTATTGTTGAAAGAAGATATAGAAAAAGTACAAGAAAAACTGGAAATGACGGCTGGCATACTTTTCGCCCGCAACAGCCTTCTCATAGCGTATTGCTGCGACGAAGCCGGCCGCGCCGCCGTATTTTCGGAAATAGTATCCGCTTTTTCCGCTTTGAAAATGCAGATGTTTGAAAAACAAAAGTACCATTTTGCGCAAACGGCGAAAAACGAAGGCATAATCACTTCCGCGCAGGTACAGTACGTGGCCGCCGGCGGCAACTTCGCCCGGCACGGGTATAGCTATGGCGGCGCGATGCGCGTTCTGGAAAACATCATGCGCTATGACTACCTTTGGAACAAAATACGGGTAAAAGGCGGCGCTTACGGCGCCAACGCCAGATTTGACTACAACGGCAACGCCGTTTTCAACTCTTACCGCGACCCCAACCTGGCGGACACCCTCATAGTATTCAAAGAAACGCCGCTTTACATCGAAAAATTTTCCCCGGATGAGCGGGAGATGCGAAAATACGTGATCGGCACGATCAGCGGCCTTGACAAGCCCCTGTCCGTTTCCTTGCGGCTGGAGCGGGCGGTGGAATACCATTTGCGCGGCGTGGATCTGAATATGCGGCAAAAAGAACGGGACGAGATCATCGACTGTGCCGCCGCCGACATCAGGGCGCTGGCCGAACCGGTGCGCGCGCTTTTATCTGACGATTACCGGTGTGTTTTGGGCGGGGAGGAAAAAATCCTGGCCGCTAAAGATGTTTTCGCGGCCGTTGTGAACGCCGTTCCCTGAAGAACGCCTGCGCAGGCGCGCCCTGTCCGCCTTTGCCTGCCGTCGGCTGTGGATGCCGGTGGCCGGGGCGGACCGGCGCAGTGCCAAAACCGCAATGCGTGAAAATTGCGAAAAAAGGGTTTCCCTGTTTTAAGTCGAAGAAAACCGCAATACCATGATTTTGCTTATGGCGTTGTGCGGTAATGTGAATACGCCCGCTGACAAAAAAGGAGTTCGCCGTGTCTTTTGCCTTTAAAATTTTAACAACCGGCGACCGGGCTGTCGCCGTCGAATTTGGCGCCGCCATCGATGAAAAAATAAACGCCAGGGTGCATCTGCTGGCGCGCTTTTTCGCCGGGGAACGCCCTTGTCCGGGCATTGTTGACATTGTCCCGACCTATCGTTCACTTTCACTCATTTTTGACCCGTTTGTCCTTAGCAAAAAAGAACTGTGCGGCCTGATTGAAACTTACATCGCAGCAAACCGGGACATGTTCGCGGAAGCGTCTTTCACGCGGGTTTCCCATACCGTCAAAATACCGGTATGCTACGGCGGGGAATTCGGGCCTGACCTCGCGGCGGTGGCGCTGCATAGCGGCTTGTCTGAGGACGAAGTCGTAAACATCCACTCGGCGGTCAAATACAAAGTGTATATGTTGGGATTTTTGCCGGGATTTCCTTATTTGGGGGGATTGGACGAAAGAATCGCCTGCCCCCGGCTCAAAACGCCCAGAACCAATGTGCCGGCCGGCTCGGTCGGCATAGCGGCGAGCCAGACGGGCGTTTATCCGGTGGACAGCCCCGGCGGCTGGCAGCTTATCGGCCGGACGCCTCAAAGAATATTTGACAAAAACCGCGGCAAGCCTTTTATGGTGCAGCCGGGCGACATGATAGAATTTGTGCCGGTGGGAAAAGAAGAATATAACCGTTTGCTGGCGGAAACGGCGGTGAAAAAATGCTGAAAGTATTAAACCCGGGCTTTTTCGCCACCATCCAGGACCTTGGCCGGACGGGGTTTCTGGCCTTTGGCGTGCCGCAGGCCGGCGCGCTGGATGATTATGCCTGCCGCGCGGCCAACCTGCTCGCCGGCAACGACGAAAACGCTCCGCTTTTGGAATTGACCATGTTCGGCGGCGAATACGAATTTTGCGCCGATACACTCATCGCGCTCGCCGGCGCCGACATGGCGGCGGAACTGGACGGCGCCCCGCTTGGCAACTGGTCGTCGCGCCGGGTAAAAAAAGGCCAGAAACTGGCCCTGTCTTTCGCCGGCAGCGGCTGCCGCGCTTATCTGGCGGTGGCCGGCGGGTTTAAAATAGCAAAAACGATGGGCAGCTGTAGTACCCACACCCGTTCCGGGATCGGGGGAATGGAGGGGCGGCCTTTGCGAAAAGGCGATCTGTTGCCGATGGCCGAAAGCGCGGGCGGACAGGAAAAAAACCTGCCCGGGGAATTAAAGCCGACGGCCGTCCCGCCCCTGCTCCGGGTGTTGCCCGGACCGCAGGCGGACGCTTTTTCCGGCGACGTGTTTGCCGTCCTTGAAAGCGAGGAATATTTGATCGAGGCCGATTCCGACCGCATGGGCTACCGTCTGCGCGGCCCCTCGCTCAAACACAAAGCCGGCGCCGACATTATCTCCGACGCGCTTATAAGCGGCGGGGTCCAGGCGCCGGGCAGCGGGCAGCCGATCATAATGCTCAACGACTGCCAGACTACCGGCGGCTACACCAAACTTTGTTTTGTCGTAAGCCCCGACCTTCCGCTCCTGGCGCAATGCCGGCCCGGCGACCGGATAAAATTCCGGGCGGTAACCGAGGAGGAATCGCTTTTGGCTTTAGAAGAGTACAAGGGGCGGCTGGCCCGGCTTCGGGAATTCGCGAAAGAAAAAACGCCGGCGCGGCTTTGGCGGCTGACCGTGAGTAGCAAGCGCTACGATATAGAAATAGAGGAGGTTTATAAATGAAAATAGACTTAAACTGCGATACCGGCGAGAATTTCGGCGTATACCGCCTGGGCGAAGACACAGAAGTGATGCCGCTGGTAACCTCGGTAAACATCGCCTGCGGCTTTCACGCCTCCGACCCGCTGAACATGCGGCGGGCGGTGCGGCTGGCAAAACAGCACGGCACGGCCGTCGGCGCGCATCCGTCCTTTCCCGACCTGGTGGGTTTTGGCCGCCGGGTGATGAATCTTGCGCCGGAGGAGATAATTGCCGACGTCATCTATCAGGTGAGTGCGCTGAAAGGTTTTTGCGCGGCGGAAGGCGTACCTATGCAGCATGTCAAGGCGCACGGCGCGCTTTACAACGTGGCGGAAAAAGATGCCGCCGCCGCCGAAACCATCGCCAGGGCGATAAAAGCGGTGGACGAAAACCTGATAATGGTCTGCATGGCCAACTCGGAAATGGTCAAAGGCGCCAAAGCCGCCGGGCTGCGCTATGTGGAGGAATTTTTCGCCGACCGCGCCTATACGCCGGCAGGCAATCTGGTTTCCCGCAAAGTCGCAGGCTCGGTCGTCCATGACGCCGATGCGGTCGCCGACCGTGTTTTGCGGGTGATAAAAGAGAAAAAAGTAAAAAGCATTGACGGCACGGACGTCGTGCTCAACGCGCAGACCATTTGCGTACACGGCGATACGCCGGGCGCGGTGGAGCTTATCCGCAAAATACGAGGCGAACTGCAAAACGCCGGTTTAGAGTTGGAAGCTTTCGGTCAGTGGCTGTAATTGCGGCGCTGGCATCGACGATTTTTATATTTGAGGTGTGGGACGGATAATGGAAAAAGAAGAAGCGCTTTGCCGGATCGGCGAAACCTTGGACAACCTTATGTGCGCGGACATAGCCGCGCGGGGTAGCATCGCCTGTCTATACGGGGCGGCCAGAAAACTAAGCCCGGCGCCTTTGACGCTGGGGGCGGCGAAAATATTGAAAAACTCCCTGAAAGCCAAAGATCGGGTTGTTCTGGCTACAGGCTGGATAGACCAGCCGGAAGCGGCGCCCGGGTTTGGCGAAACGGACGGCCCCGGCGGCACGCTTGTTTTGGCCAGGGCTTTGCGCCAGCTCTGTAAGGCGGCCTGTGTAGTCGTTACCGACGCCGGGCTCGTCGATGGCATGAAAAAGGTCGCCCAGGCGGCTGGCTTTCATTGCGTTGCGCCGGACGCGCTTGACCACTCCATAGAACGCGACAAACTCATGACGCTTTCCATTTTGCCTTTCCCGGCCGAGGCGGCGCAGGCCAAGGCGGCGGCGGTCAAACTGCTTGACGAAATAAATCCGTCCGTCTGCATCGCCGTTGAGCGCGGCGGCATGAACGAGGAAGGCCGCATACACTCTATGACCGGCTTTGACACCTCGGCGGCGCAGGCCAAGATCGACTACATATTTCAGGAGGCGCGTAGGCGAAAAATCAAAACCCTCGGCATCGGCGACGGCGGCAATGAAATCGGCATGGCCAATATCAAAGACTGCATACGGGAAAACATCAAATACGGCCGCGAATGTTTATGCCCCTGCCGAAAAGGCATCGCGCCCGCGACTTTGGTTGATTATCTTTTGACCGCGGCTGTTTCCAACTGGGGCTGTTACGCGCTGGCCGGCATGCTGGCCGCGCTGTGCGGCCGGCCAGATTTGGCTCATACGCCGGAACGGGAAGAGCGCATATTGAAAAACGCCGCCGACAGCGGATTTCACGACGCCATGAGCGGCGGGGTGGAGTACAGCGTCGACGGGTGCGAATTGCCGGTACATACGGCAATGGTTGCGCTTATGCGCGCCGCCGTGCAGCAGGGCGGGCGGTAGGCGCGGCGCTCAGGGCACAGGGGATGTTTGCCGTTTTGCGCCCTTCCCGCCGGACGGGACGCAGGGCGCGGCAATCCACGCAACTGTTGCCATTATGCCTATATTGGCAATATAAAAACGAAAAGGAGATTTAACGAGCATGAATAAAACAGCGGCGCAAATAAGGCAAAAAATACGGGAAGGCATTATCGACGCCCCGACTGCCGGCCTCGCGCCCGGCCACGTACAGGCCAACCTGGCGATCGTAACCAAAGATTTGGCTTATGATTTTCTCTTGTTTGCCCAGCGCAACCCCAAACCCTGCCCCATACTTGACGTTACGGACGCGGGATCGCCAACGCCGCGCCTCATGGCGCCCGGCGCCGATATCCGCTATGACGTGCCGCGCTATTTTGTCTATAAAAACGGCGTGAAAACAGACGAGTTCAAGAACCTGGAAAGCGTCTGGCAGGACGATTTTGTGGCGTTTCTCATCGGCTGCAGCTTTTCCTTTGAAACCGCCATGCTGAACGCCGGGCTGCCGGTGCGGCATATTGAAGAAAAACGCAACGTGCCCATGTACATAACCAATATACCCTGCGTACCGGCGGGAACCTTTCACGGCAACATGGTTTGCAGCATGCGGCCGCTGTCCCCGGCGGACGCGATCAGGGCCGTCAAGGTTACGGCGCGTTTCCCGTCCGTACACGGCAGCCCCGTCTATCTGGGCGACCCGGCCGCCATCGGCGTAAAGGACATAAACAAACCTGACTTCGGCGACCCGCCGGTGATCAGGGGAGGTGAAATACCCGTGTTCTGGGCTTGCGGCGTTACGCCGCAGGCGGTAGCCATGGCCAGCAAGCCGCCGATAATGATTACCCACGCCCCGGGCTATATGTTTATTTGCGATAAATTTGACGAAGACCTCTCGGTTTTCTGACAACATGTTCCGTTGCCGGACCAATCCGCCGCCCGGGTGTCCGCATTCGTATTTTTCCGCCTGTCTTATACATAAGCCGCGAAGCTGCCATGATTTGGGATTTCGCGCCATTGGCAGCCTGTGCATACAATCCAAA
>JAISPA010000198.1 GCA_031275255.1 Acidaminococcales bacterium
CTGAACGCTTCCGGCCGGTTGGCCAACGCGCGTCTTGGCGTGGAGCTGTTGACCACCGACGATCCCCTTTACGCCGGCCAATTGGCACAGCAGCTTGAAAGTGCAAACGCGCATCGGCAGAACATCGAAAAGCAAATATTTGCGGAAGCCGAAGAATTGCTCATGAAGCAGGGCGGCGCGCGGGAATTTTTGGTACTGGCCGGAGACGGCTGGCATCCCGGCGTCATAGGCATAGTCGCTTCCCGGCTGGTCGAGCGCTATAATACTCCCACTGCGCTGATCAGCGTCAGCGACGGCGGCGATGTTTGCAAGGCCTCCTGCCGGAGCATAAGCCGCTTCAACATGTACGAGGCGCTTTCCTATGCCGAAGAATACCTTGTGCGCTACGGCGGCCACGCCCAGGCGGCCGGGTTTTCCATCAAAAAAGATAAAATAGCCGATTTTTCCCGGGCAATAATTGAATATGCCAGGGAAAACCTTACCCCTGACGACTATTTGCCGCGGCAGCGGATCGACCTGGAAATCGACGGGCTTTGTGCGATTGATCAGCGGCTTTTGTGTGAATTGTCGGCGCTGGAACCTTTCGGCGCGGGAAACCCTGAACCTGTGCTGGCAATAAAGGAAATCAGGGCCAGAAACATAACCGTTATCGGCAAAGAGAAACAGCATCTTAAATTCAACGCCTTTGGCGGCGGCTGTGCCTTGCCGGTCATTATGTGGCGCGGGAGCGCCTGGAAAGACATTCTTTACGAAGAAAGCAAATTGGAGCTTGCCTTTAAGCCGAAAGAAGACGAATGGAACAATATCAAGACGGTTACGCTGATCGCTTCCGACTTAAAGCCTTGCAACATAGTATATGATTTTAGAAAGAGCGCCGGTTTTGACCGTATCGGCTACCTTAAAGAATTAGCTGCCCGCCGCGCGGAGATTTTTATTTACTGTTGCGAGCAGGAATATAAAGAAGAATTGGCCGCTGTTTTGCCCGCCGCCGCCAAATTTGATCTTGCGGCGGTTACGGCGGCCTCTGACGTGGTTTTCGCCCAACCGCCTTTCGCGGCGCTGGATGAGCAAAATTTTTGGCGCGCTCTGCATAAACGTCCTGTCAAAACAGCGCATTTGCTGTATAATATAGATGACGTCAACAAACAGTTTGACCTTCTGGCGGCAGGCCAGCCGGACGAAGAATTTTTGCGCGGACTGTACAGGCGGCTGCGTGCCTTGGAAGGCGCGTCCGCTGAAGATTTTCCGCACTTGGCGGCCGGACGGCCGCCAGAAGTATTGGCCGGGGGCTTAAAAATACTGCGGGAAATAGGGGCAATCCGGGAAACTGAAGGAAAGTTTTTTCTGTTGCCATTAAACGGCGGGGCTAAACTTAGCCTCGACCTTTCGGATACTTACCGGCGGACGGTAAAAGACGCCGGACGCGCGCGTGCGGCGCTTGCGAAATGTATCAGCCTTAGCCGTGAAGAAATGGCGTGTCTGCTTTTTGGAGAATGAGTGGCGCTGTCTTGTTGTTGGAGGAGAAATAAAGGTGAAAGAACTGACGCCGGAATTGTTGTTTGTACAGCTGGAAACATACCTTGCGCGGGAGCAGATAGATATTCTGAAAAACGCCTATGATATTGCCGTGTCCGCTCATAAAGGGCAAAAACGCGCTTCCGGCGAGGATTACATAGTGCATCCCCTCGGCGTGGCCTATATTCTGGCCATGCTGCAGCTTGACGCCGACAGCATTGCCGCGGCGCTTTTGCACGACGTGGCGGAAGACACGAACGCCACCATTGAGGACATAAAAGAATGTTTTGGGGCGGAAGTCGCCTTGCTGGTGGACGGCCTGACCAAATTGGGCAGGATAGAATACCTTTCCAAAGAAGACCAGCAGGCGGAAAATTACCGCAAAATGTTTCTGGCTATGGCCAAAGACATACGGGTAGTGCTGATCAAACTGGCCGACCGGCTGCACAACATGCGCACCCTCGGTTACATGCCGCCGGACAAACAAAAAGCAATCGCCCGCGAAACACTGGAACTGTTTGCCCCGCTGGCGCACCGGCTGGGCATATATACAATTAAATGGGAACTGGAAGACCTGTCTTTCCGCTACCTCGAACCCGCAACCTACGACGGCCTTGTCGACGAAGTGAAAGCGCAAAGGCGCGAACGCGAAAGCATAATCGACCAGGCCATGGCGACGCTGAAAAATGAATTGGACAAGGTAAATATTGAGTGCCGTATACACGGCAGGGCAAAAAACATTTACAGCATCTACCGGAAAATGCAGCGCGACCATAAAGAACTCGGCGAAATATATGATATTTTGGCGATCCGGGTACTGGTTGGCAGCGTTAAAGACTGCTACGGAGTCCTCGGAATCGCGCACACCATCTGGAAACCCATGCCCGGCCGTTTCAAAGACTATATAGCCATGCCCAAGTCCAATATGTATCAATCACTGCATACTACCGTCATGTCAAACCAGGGGCAGCCGCTGGAAATACAAATCAGGACGTTTGAAATGCATCGCATTTCCGAATACGGCATCGCCGCGCACTGGCGCTACAAAGAAGGCGGCAAATCCGCCGGCAAATCCTTTGAGCAAAAGCTTTCCTGGCTCCGGCAAATGCTGGAATGGCACAAAGACATGCGCGATACCAGGGAATTTGTCGATACCGTAAAAACCGACGTTTTTACCGAAGAAGAAGTATTCGTTTTTACGCCGCGCGGCGACGTGATCGACCTGCCGGCCGGCGCCGTGCCGGTGGATTTTGCCTACAGGATACACACCGACGTGGGCAACCGCTGCATAGGCGCGAAAATTAACGGCCGCATAATGCCTTTGGAGCACAAACTTTCCAACGGCGACATTGTCGAAATTATCACTTCAAAACAGGCCAACGGGCCGAGCCGTGACTGGCTGAACATTGTCGCCTCCTCGGACAGCAAAAGCAAAATACGCTCCTGGTTCAAAAAAGCGCGGCGGGAGGAAAACATCGCCAAAGGGCGGGAACTCCTGGAACGCGAAAGCAAAAGATTGGGCTATGACATAAAGACCTTCCTGAAATCCGAACGGCTGAAAAACATCGCGGTCAAGATGAACCTCGTTTCGGAAGACAACCTGCTGGCTTCGCTCGGCTACGGCGGGCTGACCGTTCCCGGCGTCATTACCAAGCTTGTCGAAATGCACAAAGCCGAACTGAAAATAGATATGCCCCAGGAAATATCGCAAATGCTTTCCGAACTCAAGCCCAAAGGCGGTAAAAGCAAAGCGAGCCAGGGAATATTGGTCAAAGGCGAAACCGGCCTGATGATCAGGCTGGCCAGATGCTGCAGCCCTGTGCCCGGCGACAGGATAATCGGCTATATCACGCGCGGCCGCGGCGTGTCCGTACACCGCAGCGACTGCCTGAACATCCTCAACAGCAACGACGAATTCGCCCGCATGATCGATGTAAGCTGGGACGCCGACCCCAATTCCCTGTACCGCGTGAGCATTGAAGCCATGACTACGGACAGGCCGGGCGTGCTGGCGGAAATAGTCAGCGTACCCTCCGACATAAAAGTCAATGTGAGCGCGCTCAAAGTCAAGACAAACCACCGAAACAAGACGGCCAACCTTTCCATGGAACTGGAAATAAACGACCTGAGCCAGTTGGAGCATATTCTCAGCAAAATGAGGCGCTTTAAAGACGTTATAAGCGTTGAGCGCCATTCGGCGAAAGGTGATTGAACGGCATGCGCGCGGTTGTACAAAGAGTAGCGGAGGCTTGGGTGGACGTCGCCGGCGTCCGGGCAGCGCGGATAGACAGAGGGCTGGCCGCGCTTTTGGGCGTGGAAAAACAGGACTCCGAAAAAGACGCGATCTATTTAGCGGAAAAAATCATCAATCTGCGCATATTTGACGACGGCGGCGGGAAAATGAACCTGTCGCTCAAAGACATAAAGGGCGGACTGCTGGCCGTGCCGCAATTCACCTTGCTGGCGGACTGCCGCAAAGGCCGGCGGCCGGGATTTGACGCCGCCGCGCCGCCGGAAGAGGCCGGACGGCTTTTCGAAAAATTCGTCGCCGTCTGCGCGGAGGCCGTTTCCGTGCAAACGGGCCGTTTCCGGGAAGAAATGTTCGTCGGGCTGGTCAATCACGGGCCTGTTACCATACTGCTTGACAGCAGAAAGACGTTTTAAACTGACTTTACACTACGCCGTAACAAACAGGAGCGCAAAAACCAATGAAATCCTATCGTAAAGAACTGACCTTTCGCACCAAGACCCGCCGCACTTACATCAACATCACGCCGCAGGTCGAGGACGCGCTTGCCGACAGCGGGATCCATGAGGGCCTGTGCCTTGTCAACGCTATGAACATCACGGCAAGCGTCTTTATCAACGACAACGAGAGCGGTCTGCACCGCGACTTTGAGCGTTGGCTCGAAAAACTCGCGCCGGAGAAACCGCACAGCCAATACGACCACAACGGCTGCGAGGACAACGCCGACGCGCATTTAAAGCGTTCCGTCATGGGGCGCGAAGTTGTCGCCGCCGTCACAGACGGCAAACTTGATTTCGGCACCTGGGAGCAGATATTTTACGGCGAATTCGACGGTATGCGCGACAAACGCGTGCTTGTGAAGATTATCGGAGAATGAAGCTGTATCTTTGGTATGTTTCGACATTTTCAGCGGGGAGGTTGTGTTTATGAAAATAATTCTTTTGGAAGTAGGGTCTTTGGGCACGGACTGCTACATAGCGGTCAACGAAAAGGAAAAGCGCGGCGTGATTATAGACCCGGGCGCGGACGCCCGGCATATACTTAAAACAGTCAAAGACGAAGGGCTGAAAATCGAAGCTATTTTGCTTACCCACGGCCATTCCGACCATATAGGGGCGTTGAAAGAAGTTGCCGAAACCTTGAAAGCGCCTGTGATGATCGGGGAGAAAGACGCGGACATGCTTACCAACGCTCGATTTAACCTTTCCAGCTTTATGGGGGAGAACATTACCTGTGGCAAAGCCAACCGCTTTCTCAAAGACGGCGAAACCATCGAAGCCGCCGGGCTGACTTTTGAAGTGGCGGCAACGCCCGGGCACACTCCCGGCGGCTGCTGCTTTAAATGCGGCGACGTCGTTTTTTGCGGCGACACAATATTCTGCGAGTCCATTGGCCGCACCGATTTCCCCGGCGGTTCCTATTCCCAATTGCTGCAGTCGATCAAAAGCAAAATACTTACCCTCCCGGACGGCGTCAAACTTTTGCCTGGCCACGGCCCGGCTACCGAGGTAGGCTGGGAACGCCGCATGAATCCCTTTTTGCAGTGAACGGGGCTTTCGCGCCGCCCCCGTGGCGCATCCGTCTTTCGCCCCCCTGCCGGTTTGCGGCAAAACGCCTGCCCTCTGCTACGCATTCTGCCTCAAACAAGCAGGGGGAACGAAAATATGAGCCTATGCCTGAAGATGGTTCGTTTACTGTGGCGAGCGGATACCGGCCGCAGCTAATAAATCCATGCCAATGACGGGGGCGGGGGGGCGGCAACGGAAACCGCAAGGAGCTCATTTGCGGCCTTTTGGCTTTAAACGCCGCTCCCTGGGTTGATTTGCCCGCCGTTTGACAGTGGCGCGCAAATTATGGTAAATTATGTCTATGGTAGGCGCAAAAACAAGTTAATGACAACTTGTTTTTGCCGGCGCCGTAAGTTCCCGGCAGGGGAGATTTTGAATACGGCCGGGGGCATAAAGAGACGGCAGCCAATCCGCCCTGCCAGCCGGCGCAAAATCGCGGCGCCTGCGCAGAGGCAACAGAATATAGAAAGTGTTTCTTGCCGCCAGTCCAGCGCCCGCCCGCAGAGCCGATCCGATCTTTTGGCGGCAAACAGGGCGCGCAAACCGGCAAAAGAAAAAACGCGTAAACGTCCGCGCTTGCTGGAAAAATAAAAACACAACAGGTAACACTTTCTATATTCTGTTACCTGCCCGGCGCAGGCCGGGGGGATGGCCGCCGCGCTTGTTGGCCGCCGATTTTCGCCGCCGCGCCAACCTGCCTTTGTACTCCTGACCTGACAAAACATCGCGCAAAATCCGCACCAGCAAACGCAATTTATAAGGAGGAACAATCACATGAGAAAGCTTGTCAAAGCGCCTGGCAAATTGAAAGCGCTGGCGGCCGGGGCCGGCCTGGCCTCGCTGCTCTTGGGTGCGTGGCCGGCGGCGGCGGCTAACTACTATTATTACAACAGCGACCCGGGTACAGGCGGCACACTATTGGCGCCGGACGCTCCCGGCAG
>JAISPA010000072.1 GCA_031275255.1 Acidaminococcales bacterium
AAAATGAAAGATGAAAATATTATTTAATAGGAGTGAGACGCCATGTCAGCCATAACCGTAACAATTATCATTCTTGCTGTCGCCGCCGTTTTATTTGTCAGCGAAGTGGTTCCTGTAGGCGTAACTTCGCTTTCGGTCTCGACCGCGCTTTTTCTGACGGGAATCCTCAATGCTCAGACTGCCTTCAGCGGTCTGGTCGACTCTAATGTCATACTTTTTGCCGGTATGTTTGTCGTGGCCGGGGCGCTTTTTGAAACAGGCCTGGCCGATGAGATAGGCCAGAATATTGTCCGCGCGTTCGGCAAAAGCGAGCGTAAACTGCTTGCCGCCGTTATGATAGTTTCGGCGATTTTGTCAATATTTCTCTCAAACATAGCCGTTACCGCCTCGCTCATGCCTGTTGTCATAAGCATTGCCGACTCGGCCGGATACGCAAGGTCAAAATTTCTTTTGCCGCTGGCCATAGCTACGGCGCTCGGCGGCACAATATCTCTCGTTGGCACTCCGCCCAACCTAATCGTGCACAGCTATCTGGAAAAATCCGGTATGCAGGGTTTCGGCTTTTTGGAGTTCGCCTGGTACGGAATCCCGCTTACCGTAGTCGGCATAATTTATATGCTCTTTATCGGGGTCAAGCTGCTTCCGGAGCGCCCGCTGACCGGCGAAGAATTGGAAAAAGCTGCACAGCGCGTCCAGGCGCTGAAAAACGCCGATAAGACAAAACAGTACATTGCCGCCATAGTTTTTGCGCTGACGGTGACGGGGATGTTTTTCAACAGACAAATAGGACTCCCTTTGCAGGTGGTGGCGGTAATTGGAGCTTTGTCGCTTGTCTATATGAAAGTGCTAACAGACAAGCAAGCCTATCGCTCAATTGACTGGAACACCATTTTTTTGACAGGCGGGATGATGCCTATGGCGGCGGCGCTTGACAAAACCGGTGCAGGTAAATTAATATCAAATTGGGTACTGACGGCTTTTGGCGACAATCCCAGCCCGCTTTTTATCACTTTGGCGATTTTTACCGTGGGCGCCGTCCTCACGCAGTTTATGTCCAATGTCGCTCTGGCCGCCCTGCTCGGGCCGATCGCCATAGGAGTGGCGGTTGAAATGGGGGTAAATCCCAAAGCGATGATCCTGGCGGCGAGTTTCGCTTCTTCGTGCGCTTTTGTCACTCCCGTAGGCACGCCGGCCACCGCGATTGTTTTTGGGCCGGGGAAATATCATTTTGTTGATTTTGTCAAGGCAGGGGCGCCGCTCCTTATAATATCGGGGCTGCTGGCGGCAGTGATTTTGCCGCTCGCGTGGCCATTCTAAAAAACCGGGGTGAGGATTGTGAATATGCGTTTTATTTTAAAACCGACCGCCATAGGGACTTTAAAACTTAAAAACCGGATTGTCATGCCGGCAATCAACCACAGTTACAGTACGGACGGCGCCGTGCCGGACAGGCTTGTGGCTTTGTACAAAAGGCGCGCCGCAGGAGGGAGCGCGCTCATAACCGTTGGCGGCTGCGCGGTGTCGCCGGAAGGGCGTTCGCAAAATATTCTCTGCATTTATGATGATGGCTTTTTACCCGGGCTGGAAAAATTGGCCGCAGCCGTTCACCGCGCGGGCGGCAAAATAGCGGCGCAGCTTTATCACGCCGGCGGCTACGCCAAGACGCAGGACATAAAAGAGCAGGCGATAGCTCCCAGCGAACAGACCAGCCGCTATACCAACGAACCGGCGCGCGCGATGAGCAAGGAGGAAATAGCGGCGGTTGTGGAAAAATTCGCGCAGGCGGCGGCAAGAGCGCAAAAGGCCGGCTTCGACGCGGTGGAACTTATTGCCAGCGCGGGTTACCTTATCGCGGAATTTCTTTCTCCTTTTACCAACCGGCGGGCCGACGAATACGGCGGCGGCCTTGAAAACAGGGCGAAATTTTTGACGCAGGCCGTCCGCGCCGTAAAAGGGGCGGCCGGTAAGGATTATCCCGTAACGGTGCGTTTGGGCGGAAGTGATTTTGTCAAAGGCGGCAATACCAGCAAAGAAGCCGTGCGGATAGCCGAAATACTGGAAGAAAACGGGGCGGACGCCCTTAATGTGACAGGCGGGTGGCATGAGTCCGTAATTCCCCAGACGACGGGCGAGCTTCCGGGGGGAGGGTACAATTTTTTGGCGAAGAATATCAAACTTGCCGTAAGTATACCCGTAATCGCCAGCAACCGCATTAATACGCCCGAACAGGCCGAGTTTATGATCGCTTCCGGCATGGCGGATTTGGTATCTTTAGGCCGCGCGCATCTGGCCGATCCGGATTTTGCCGAAAAAATCGCGTCAGGCCGCCTCGAGGAAATCCGCACTTGCATTGCCTGCGGCCAGGGCTGTTATGACCGGCGGTTTTCCGGCAAAGACGTATTGTGCATGATAAACTACGAAACAGGGCGGGAAGGGTCTGTGCCGGGCGCGCCTTCGCCGGCGCCCAAAAAATTGCTGGTGGCGGGCGGCGGGGTAGCCGGCATGGAATTTGCCGTCAGGGCCGGCGAACGCGGCCATAAAGTTACGCTTTGGGAAAAATCGGCCGAGCTGGGCGGGCAGTTGCATCTGGCGGCCGTGCCTCTTGGCAAGCGTGATTTTAAACATTTACTGTCTTACCAAAAAGCCATGCTGAAAAAATTGGGCGTAACAGTCTGTTTAAATAAAGAGGCGACCAAAGAAAGCGTCGCGCTTTTTCAGCCTGATGCGGTAATATTGGCGACAGGCGGGGAAAGCGTTCCGCCGCCTTTTCCGATAACCATGGATAAAGAAAACGTCATGGCGGCCGGCGATGTGCTGACAGGCAAAGCCATGCCGGGCAGGGAAGTGGTCATTATCGGCGGCGGCGCGGTAGGCTGCGAAACCGCCGTATATATCGCCGATCAGGCGACCTTGAGCGCCGAACAGGTAAAATTTCTTATCATACACGAAGCGGAAAGTTTTGAGGAAATAAAGCGGCTGCTTAACAGCAGCAGCCGTAAGGTGACCATCGTAGAAATGCAGGACAAAACAGGCAAAGACATTGGCATAAGTACAAAATGGGGCGTAAAAAAGCAGATCAAGCGATTGGGGATAAAAGAACTTACCCAAACAAAGGTAGTCGGGGTCTCGCCCGATGGCGTCAAAGCGGAGGCCCCTGACGGCAAAAGCAGTATAATCCCGGCCGACACCGTTATTATCGCCGCAGGCGCAAAGGCGCGGGATAAATTGGCCAAAGAGCTTGCGGGAGTTGTCAAAGATATATACATTATCGGCGATGCCAAAAAGCCGGCTAAAATCATGGACGCGATAAACGACGCCAATGAGTTGGCGGCGGCTATCTGAACCGGTCCCGGCTTGTCCGCAGCCGGCGCTTGCCTCGCCCCGCCGGAAGCGCTCAAAAACACGCGGGATTTGGCCGTAAGGCTGACAAAAAGATTGTAATCCAAAGGGCAGACGAGAAGCGCGGACGGCTGTTTCCGGCTGCCAAAAGAACGGCAGCGGCGGCTGAACGCCGAAAATTGGAGTTGAATTTGCGGATGGACATATTCGATATTTACCGGGCGGCGGCAGACCCGGAAAAGGCGAAGCAGATGAGCGCATATATGCGCGATCAATTCCCGTTTCTCGGCCTGCAAACGCCAAAACGAAAAAAATTAAGCCTTGAATTCCTGAAAGAGACGCCAAAGTCCGCGCCGGATTGGGCGTTCGTTTTCAAGTGCTGGGAACAGCCGGAGCGCGAGTTTCAATACTTGGCGGTGAACTATCTCGCTAAAATCGCGCCTGTGCTGACTGCGGACGACATTGCGAATCTGCGGGAGATTGCCGTCAATAAACCGTGGTGGGATACGATTGACGGACTTGACGTGATAACCGGCGACATTGCGCTTCGTTTTCCCAAGGTCAATGACACGCTCCTGGCGTGGAGTGCCGACAGGGACTTTTGGCTTCGCCGCATAGCCATAGACCACCAACGCGGGCGCAAGGAGCGTACCGACGCGGGATTGCTCTCGCGCATAATCGTGAACAATCTCGGACAGACAGAGTTTTTTATAAACAAGGCTATCGGTTGGAGCCTGCGCGAATACAGCAAAACGAATCCCGGCTGGGTGCGGGGGTTTGTCGCCGGACACAGCGCCGAAATGTCCCCGCTGTCCGTCCGGGAAGCGAGCAAATATATTTAGGAGGCTAAGTTATGTCCTAAACTCTGCTGTCAAGATCACGGCTCATACCGCCTGACCGCCAATGCCGTGATTGGTATAACGCACGGCCACGGCGGCGGCCATAAGAAAACGGACAAGCGGGAGGCGCGGGACAAACTGATTGTTGCGCCGGGACAGGAGGGGAAACTGTGGCAAGCGGCGCTTTGCAGAGGAAAAAAACTGACCAGGCGCCCGGCTGCCGCGCGCCGGCTTATTCCCCGAACAATTCCGTCGACAGATAACGCTCGCCTGTATCCGGGAGAATGGCCACAATATTCTTGCCTTTGTATTCAGGCCGTTTTGCTACTTCGGCAGCCGCCCAAAGCGCCGCTCCGGAGGAAATGCCTACCAGGAGACCCTCGGTTTTGGCTACCGCCCGGCTGGCTTTGTAGGCGTCTTCATTGCGTACTTTTATGATTTCGTCGTAAATGCCGGTATTGAGGATT
>JAISPA010000103.1 GCA_031275255.1 Acidaminococcales bacterium
ATATTATGTGTCGGAAGGCGGCGCCGAAATAAATAGTTCCCATATACCTGAATACATAAAAAGAGGCATCGGCTTGAACCCGGCCCTCACATCGGCCGGCGGGGATAAGCCCGACATATCCGGCAAAACAAGAAATTCCCTGCTTGTCTTTAAGAAACAGGAATTGTTCCGCGCCATCTTGGGAATATATGCTTCTAACAGGCAAAAATGCGGGCGGCGATTCGTTATGCGGGAATTGCAAGGGCAAGGTCTGGACATTTCTGAGCATTACCTGAAAACCATTCTGGCTGAGATGAAAGAAAAGGGCCTTATATGGGTGGGGACCAAGCGACAGGGTACGGCGGTCAGTGAAAAAGGACGCCTGTTTTTGCAAAAAGCCAAGTATTAGGGCAAAAAAATAAAAGCGGTTTTTGGCAATTGCGCCAAACACCGCTTATTTACTGGTCGGGGCGACAGGACTTGAACCTGCGGCCTCTTAGTCCCGAACCAAGCGCGCTACCAAACTGCGCTACGCCCCGAATGATGTCATTCTACATTATCGGCGCGTATTTGTCAATTGTGGCGCGGTAATTTGCATAAGCCCCCGGCCGAAGCTTTGCGGTATCTATTGCTCCGACAAATAAACGCGTTGATTGGCGGCTGTTTTGACCTTTTTCTTTGTCCTGACGCCACGCCAAACTTTTGGATTTGCCGGCGCTTGACGGCAAGTGAGCCGCAAAATTATCTTACCGTTATAGCGCAAGATTTAATTGCCGGCACAATAATCATAATTGCGCTGTTTGCATTTTGCGAACGGCGGCAATTTTTCTTCGCCGACTCTTGCGTAATGGCAAAAAACATGCTAACATAAGTGAGTAAAATAACCTGGGAGGTCAATCAATTTGCCTAATATAAAATCTTCCGAACGCAGTGTAAAAACCGACGCTTTGCGCCGGGTCCGTAATTTTTCCGTTAAGTCTTCCATTAAAACCGCCGCCCGCAAAATAAACAGTAATATGCCAGCAGCTGAAGTTCAGCCGCTATTGAGCAAGGCGTCCAGTCTGATTGACAAGGCAGCCAAAAGAGGAATATTGCACAAAAACACGGCGGCCCGTAAGAAATCCCGTTTGGCGAAAAGGGCAAATAAACTTGCCGTAAATTGAACGAGAATAGTCCAACTGCTCTTTGCTTGTCGCTGTTTATAATAGAGGATAAGCAAAATACAGGTCTCTCCTTTACAGAATTGTGAAGTTCACGGACGGGCAAATGCGGAACGCATCCCTCTCCGGCTAACCGGGTCCTCCTTTCGAGGACTGGGTAAAGACGGGGAAGTGTTCCGCCGCTATGTTTTTCGCTATGCTTTCATGCCGTATTTTGCCATCTTTGGAAAGTTCGGCATTTAGCCGGGGAACAGTATTAGGCGTAAAGCAATTTGTACCACTCCCAGCAGGGGGTTTTTATTTTTTCCAGCTCTTTTTCCGCAAACGATTTTTTGCTATAATAAATACTATATTTTGTTGTTTTCATCTTCTTCACCTACTATATATACCAAAGGCAGGATTGCTATGGATTTCCTTTACAGTATTTTTCCCGCGGCCGAAGCTTTTGCCAGTCCGCGCATTTATGAATTGGTTCTGTTGCCGGAAAAGCAGGAAGCTGTTTTGGCTTTGAACATATTAAAAGTGGATGTTTCGCCCGACCCCGCGGTGTGGCGAATCACGCTTCGGGATAAACCAACTATGCCGTCGTTGCTGGATGATCTTGCGCAAGGGCTGTGCGCCGCTTATGATTTGCAGGAAGTTATCTTTGAATTTTCCACCGAAAGCAATACCATTGTCGCTTTCGGCCGGGAATGTTTGCTGCGGCGGATAAAGGAAATTTGCCCTGGCAGCCATTTTGTGCTGGAAAAAGCGGATTGGCGTCTTGACAGCGGCTTGCTGACCATAACGGTAGAAAGTGCTTTTGCGCTGGAACGGCTGAAACAAAAGCAGATCGACCGGCTTATCGCGGATTTTTTTCAAAATGAATTTGCCGGGCGAATTAAAACGGATTTTATTGCTTCCGGGCTTGCAGCGATTTGCGGCGACGCTCCTGCCGACTACCCGTTGCCCCTGCCCGAAACCGCTACAGAACAAAAAACCGCCTCCGCGGAAAACCGTAACAGACCGAAAAACAAAAATTCAGGAAAAATCCTTTACGGCAATGCTTTCAAGGGCAACCCGGTTTCCATTGCCGAAATTAATGAAGTGGAAGCGAAAATAATCATTGAGGGGACAATGCGCAATTTCGGCATCCGCGAAAACCGGGACGGCAGTTTGGGCGTTAAATTTGTCGTAGCGGATAATACGGACGCTATAGCCGCTAAAATTTTATTTAAGAGCAAAAATGAATACGAGGCGGCAGCGCGCGAGGTTAGGGAAGGGATATATGCGAGGTTTTGCGGCAAAGTCATGAACGATTCCTATGAACAAAACGAACTTGTCCTTATGCCGCGCAGCATAATAGCAGTAGAAAAAATGGAGCGTTGGGACGGAGCGGCGCAAAAACGGGTGGAATTGCACGCCCATACCAAAATGAGCGCCATGGATTCTGTAATGGCTACGGAAAGTTATATAAAAAGGGCCGCCCTCTGGGGGCATAAAGCGGCGGCCATAACCGACCACGGGGTGGCGCAGGCTTTTCCCGAAGCGTACGCGGCGGCCAAAAAAAGCGGTATAAAGGTTATTTTCGGACTGGAAGGGTATCTTATCGAAAACTGGGAGGAAAAATCCGCTTCCTGGCATATTGTTATTTTAGCGGCAACGCAAAAAGGCCTTTTTAATTTGTACAAACTCATTTCCTTGTCGCATTTACAGTATTACTATAAGCGGCCGCGTATTCCCCGCAAGGTACTGGAAGAATACCGCGAAGGGCTTATCATTGGCTCGGCCTGCGAAGCGGGGGAGCTTTATCAGGCGCTGGTAAACAGGCAGCCGGAAGATCAGGTTCGGCGGATCGCGGGATTTTACGATTATCTTGAAATACAACCTAACGGCAACAACCGCTTTTTAATCCAAAAGGGCAAGATGGCGGACGAGGAGGCGTTATGCCAATTAAACCGGCAGATCGTAGCGCTGGGCAAAGAATTGGGCAAGCCGGTCGTGGCTACCTGCGACGTGCATTTTCTTGAACCGGAGGACAGTATTTACCGCAGTATTTTGCAGTGCGGGCAGGATTACGAAAACGCCGCCGAGCAAGCACCGCTTTTTTTTCGCACCACGGATGAAATGTTGGCGGAGTTTGCGTATTTGGGTGTAAAAGACGCTTATGAGGTGGTCGTAAACAATCCGCTGGCAATCGCGGAAAAGATACCTATGTTAAATCCCATTCCGGACGAGCTTTACGCCCCCAAACTCCCCGGAGCGGTTGACGAGGTATTGAGCGTATCTTATAAAAACGCGCGCAGGCTGTACGGGGAAAACCTGCCGGATATTGTAGAGGCCAGGCTCAAATTGGAACTTGACTCCATAATCGGCAACGGGTTTTCCGAATTATATTTGATTGCCCACAAGCTTGTCGAAAAATCAATCAAAGACGGTTACCCCGTCTGCTCCAGAGGTTCTGTCGGATCCTCTTTTGTGGCCACTATGATGAACATAACGGAAGTTAATCCCTTGCTGCCGCATTATCGCTGTCCGCGCTGTTTTTACAGTGAATTTATCACGGACGGAAGCTACGGCTCAGGATTTGATCTGCCGGCACGCAAATGTCCGGTATGCGCAGCCGATTTGACCGGAGACGGACATAACATACCTTTTGCTGTATTTTTAGGTTTTAACGGCGATAAGGTGCCTGATATCGATCTTAATTTTTCCGGTGATTACCAAGCGCAGGCGCATAAATATACAGAAGAGCTTTTTGGCCGCTCCAATGTTTTTCGCGCCGGAACGATCAGCACCGTCGCGGAAAAGACGGCGGCAGGCTTTGCCCGTAAATACTATGAGGAAAAATCCATGCCGGTCAGAAACGCCCGCATCGACAGTTTGCTTCACGGCTGCACAGGCGTCAAGCGGACAACCGGCCAGCATCCGGGCGGAATAATGGTCGTGCCGCGTGATATGGACGTACACTTTTTTACGCCGGTGCAGCGGCCGGCGGACAAAACCGCTTCCAACGTCATAACAACGCATTTTGATTATCATTCCATCAGCGACCGCTTGGTGAAACTTGATATACTCGGCCATGACGATCCCACCATCATAAAGATGCTGGAAGAGACGACCGGTATAGCGGCGAAGACCATCCCTTTCGACGATCCCGAAGCGCTTTCGCTCTTTTCTTCCACCAGCGCCCTGGGCGTTACGCCGCAAGAACTCGGGGCGGCTGTCGGCACTTTTGGCATACCGGAGTTCGGCACAAGATTTGTCAGGCAAATGCTGGAAACCCTCCAGCCAAAATCATTTAATGAGCTTGTACGCATAAGCGGTTATTCACACGGGGAAATGGTTTGGCTGAAAAACGCCGAGGAGTTGATTAAAAACGGTACGGCCAGAACGTCTGAAACGATCGCGACGCGCGACGATATAATGAACTTTCTCATGGAAAAAGGCATTGATCCGCTTATCTCCTTTAAAATCATGGAGGATGTGCGTAAAGGCAATAAGAACAATCTTGCCGCTGAATATCAATCGCTTTTGCTGGAAAAAAAGGTACCGGAATGGTATGTGGCTTCCTGCAAAAAAATAAGCTATCTTTTTCCCAAGGCGCACGCCGCCGCTTACGTTATGACCGCCTGCCGCATAGCTTATTGGAAAGTACATTATCCCAGGGAGTTTTACGCCGCTTATTTCAGCGTGCGGGCCGAAGATTTTGATTCGGGCATAATCCTTGCCGGACGGCAAGCGATAAAAGACGCGCTAAAGCAAATAGAAAAAAAGGGCCAGAATGCCACCGCCAAAGAGAAGAAGCTTTTAGTTGTCCTGGAGATTGCTTTCGAAATGTATTTGCGCGGCATAGAATTTCAGCG
>JAISPA010000106.1 GCA_031275255.1 Acidaminococcales bacterium
CAGCGGGATGTCGGTCTTGTTGTCAAGATAAATCATCCGCAGCCGGCGGAAGTTGCCCAAATAAAAAATTTGCTGGCAGGTCATGATAATGTTTACATTATCGCCGGTACTTTGCCCAAAACAGCGGTTAACAGCCTGATAAAATGTACGGACGCGTTTGTTTCGCTGCATCGGTCGGAAGGCTTCGGTTTAGTCATGGCCGAAGCCATGCTGCTCAAAACGCCGGTTATCGCCACCAACTGGTCGGCCAATACGGAGTTTATGGACGGCGATGTCGCCTGCATGGTGGATTTTTCTCTGGTCGAGGTGGGGGAAGATATCTGGCCGTACAAAAAAGGCGACCGTTGGGCCGAACCGGATGTAAATCAGGCGGCGGCTTATATGAGGAAACTTTATGAAGATAAAAGGTTTTGCGCGCGAATCAGGCGAAACGCCTATCGGCGCATTACAACCAAGTTCAGCCGGGAGAAAGCTGTCGGGGCGATAAATGGGAGAATCACGCAAATATACAATTAATACTGTTTTTCGGCTGAAATTGTGGCATCTTTGCGGCTGATTTGCCGCGCTACTTGCTTGAAATCCTCGCCGGACCTTTGAAGGCCGGGGGTGGTTACTCTCCGACGAAGTCCGGGGAAGGACGAATGTCAAAATTGCCGGAGACGGCAAATATTCTGCTTGTCTTTTGGCCTTGCCCGCGGCGGCGGACGGTCCGGGGCGGGGCGGCGATAAAGCAGCAAGAAGGTGATTTTTTGGTAAAGACGGCGCTGATAACAGGTATAACCGGGCAGGACGGTTCTTTTCTGGCGGAACTTTTGCTGGGAAAAGGCTATGAAGTCTTTGGCGTGATCAGGAGAAAAAGCAGCCCGGCACTTGGCGGTGCGGCACATCTTAGTGATAAGGTTAAGTTTATCTACGCGGACGTTACAGATATCGTTTCTTTGCTTAATGTTTTAAAAGTTGCGCAGCCTGACGAGGTATATAACCTGGCCGCCCAGTCTTTTGTCGGCACAAGCTGGGAACAGCCGATTACCACGGCGGAAATTGACGCCATAGGCGTTGTCAATCTGTTGGAAGCGATCAGGAATACGGGGGCAAAGGCCCGCTTTTACCAAGCTTCCACCTCCGAGATGTTCGGGCTGGCGCAGGAAATGCCCCAAACGGAAAACACGCCTTTTTATCCGCGCAGTCCTTATGGCGTAGCCAAACTTTACGGACATTGGATAACCAAAAATTACCGGGAAAGTTTTGGGATGCACGCTACTTCGGGGATATTGTTCAACCATGAAAGCGAACGGCGGGGCGAAGAATTTGTTACAAGAAAGATTACCAGAGCAGTCGCCCGTATCAAGTACGGACGGCAGGACTTTGTGGAACTGGGCAATCTTTCCGCCCAACGCGACTGGGGACACGCCCGGGACTATGTGCGCGCCATGTGGCTGATGCTTCAGCAGGATGAGGCCGACGACTACGTCATAGCTTCCAATGAAACTCATACGGTAAGAGAGTTCGCGGAGATGGCCTTCGCCTTTGCCGGGATATATCTGACCTGGGAGGGCGAAGGTGATAAGGAAAAAGGCATAGACAGACAAAACGGTCAAACGCGGGTTAAAGTCAGCCCGCAATTGTTTCGTCCGGCGGAAGTGGATATTCTCGTCGGCAACGCCGTCAAAGCCGAAACAAAACTCGGTTGGAAAAGGCGGATAACTTTTACCGAACTGGTGGAAGGTATGGTGAATAACGACCTGGCGATAGAAAGCGCGCTCAGAGTTTAGGGCAGGTTGGTTCAGAGTAAAATGCGCGGGCGGCCGGCAATTTTGCCGCAAAGCGCTTTTCTTTCGCGCCCGGGGCGGCAGGCGGGGACGGTTGTAAGTTATGGGCGGAAAAATTTGTATTATGCAAAAACAAAGGGAATATAGCAATGTTAGAGCGAATCGGAGAAATATTGCGTTTTCGAGAGATGATCAAGAGTTTTGTGCGCAAAGAACTGCGCACAAGGTATAAAGGTTCTTTTTTGGGTTTTTTGTGGACATTCCTCAACCCGCTGGCGCAGCTGTCGGTTTACGCGCTTATTTTTCCCCATATCATGCGCGTCCGGGAGGACAATTACGCCATGTTTCTTTTTGTGGCGCTGGTACCCTGGGGCTATTTCGCCGGAACGCTTACCGGCGGCTGCGGCGTTATTATCGCCAACAGCAGCCTGGTCGATAAGGTATATTTTCCCCGGGAGATACTGCCGCTCGCCTTTTCTCTGAGCGGACTGCTCAACCTTTGTTTTGTCTTTATGATCGTGCTGCCTGCGCTCGTTTTTTTTGGCCGGCCGCTGACCGGGAACGTTTTGTGGCTGCCGGCGCTGCTGTTTATACACGCGGTTCTTTGTACCGGCATTTCTTTTATTGTGTCCGCGGTCAACGTCTATTTCCGCGATTTGGAGCAAATCATCGGCCTGGCGGCGATGGCCCTTTATTTTATGACGCCTGTCATGTACCCGGCCGGCCTTTTGCCGGAGAAAATACGCGCCGTTTTGTCTTTTAATCCCATGTTCGGGCTGATTTTGTCCTATCGCGACGTGTTGTTTTACGGCAAGCCGCCCGACTGGCCAATGCTTGTTTATCCGGCGGCGGCTTCCGCCTTGATTTTTGTTTTTGGCTTTTGCCTTTTTAATAAATTGCAGCGAAAATTTACGGAAATACTGTGAACCTGAACACGGGTAGGAGGATAATACTTGGAAAACGCCATAGAGCTGGTAAATGTATCCAAAAAATTCCGCCTGTACCGTGACCGGCCGCAGACGCTGAAAGAAGCCGTGGTGCGCTGGAACAGAAAAGAATACAAAGAATTTTTCGCGCTGCGAAATGTCAGCATGAAAATCAAAAAAGGCAGCACAGTCGGAATTATCGGCAAAAACGGCAGCGGCAAAAGTACGCTTTTAAAAATCATCAACAGGACGATGTACCCCGACGGCGGCGCCGTTAAGGTAACCGGCGCGGTCGCCAGTCTGATAGAACTTGGCGCGGGTTTTCATCCGGAACTGTCCGGCCGGGAGAACATTTACATTAACGCCTCCATCTTCGGCCTGACCGGGAAAGAGATACGGGAGCGGCTGCCCGCCGTAGTTGATTTTGCGGAACTCGCGGCGTTTATCGACAACCCTGTGCGCACTTATTCCTCCGGCATGTACGCGCGGCTGGGATTTGCCGTAGCTATCCATGTGGACGCCGACATACTGCTTATTGACGAGATATTGGGCGTCGGCGACATGAATTTTCAGGAAAAATGCGCGGCAAAGATATTCGAATTGCACCGCGCCGGCAAAACGATGATTATTGTTTCCCATGTTATGCCGGCAATAGGAAGCCTGTGCGATTACGCTTTCTGGCTGGAGCGGGGCGAACTTCGGGCGGAAGGGGCGCCGGAAAGCGTAAAGCGGCAGTATGCAATGTTTATGCGCCAGGATGCGGGCAAACCGGCGCCGGAAAACCGGGCGGAGGAAAACTGCTGAACAGGGAGGATCTGTCCGGTAGGCAATCAAAATCGGTTTGTAAAAAATCCGCTTGCGTTTTAGCGGCGGACGGAGGATGGCATGGCGATTTGGATGGATATGACCAACAGTTTGACAATATGGCAGGGCAAAATTGTCGGCATTATCAGGGCGGAACTGGAAATAGCGCGGAACTTGAAAAAGGAGTGTCCGGCCGTCCGGTTCAGCGTTTTTGCCGACAACCGTTTTACGGAAATAGCGGAAGAAGATTTGAACTGGCTTTTTTCCGCCGGCAGCGTAACGCAGACCTATCTCGCGAAAATGGGCCGGGAGGAAAAGCCGGTTTTGCCAAAGCCGGACAAGGCAAAAACCGCGCGGGACATGCTGCTGAAAAAATACGCGGGCGCGCTTTCCGCGCCGGCTCGTGCCTGCCCAGGCAGGCGGGAGCGTTTAGTCAGAAGCGTCAAACTTTTGCTGGAAGTACTGCCGGAAAGATTGCGCCCTTTCGCCCGGTTATTGGCCAAAGGCGGTTATTGCCTGTTAAAACTTTTTCTTTTTTGCCAAAGCAAATTAGCGCGGCCGGCCGGATCAGGCGCCTCCGCGCGCGCTGCGGCGGCCGCCGCGCAAGGCCGCGGCGGGGAAACAAAGCATCCCTATAAGCCTGGCGACGTGGTTTTTTCCGCCGGCTGGATGGGTAGCGGCAAGGAGGAAGGCTTTGCCAGGATAAAAGAAAGTATCCCGTCTTTGCGCCTGGCCTATCTCATTTACGATCTTATTCCGCTCCGGGAAGGGGTCTGCCATTTTTATCCTGACGAGCATCTCAAGCTGCCTTTTCGGCGTTACTTTGCCTGGGCTTCCAGTTACTGCGATCTGCTTTTATACGGCGGCGAAACGGCGCGCCGCGACGGCGCCGCCTGGCAAACCGCCAACAGCCTGCCTGCCCCCGAAAGCGTTTCCCTGCGCTT
>JAISPA010000227.1 GCA_031275255.1 Acidaminococcales bacterium
GGCGAAGTGGTGGATATTGACGGCTACACCGGCGGTTTTAATCTCCAGGCGGCTTTTTCCACAGGATACGTAGCGGGAAAGAGCGCCGGCGAAAATATGTGATTGAGGGAAGGGCAGACTTTTGGCCAACCATCTTGTCGTTGCCATAGACGGACCGGCGGGCGCCGGCAAAAGCACAGTCGCTAAACTTGTCGCCGCGCGGCTGGGATTTGCCTATATTGACACAGGCGCCATGTACCGCGCCGTTGCCCTTGTCGCCATACGCGCCGGCGCGCTCGGCGACAAGGCGGCCATTGAGAAAATAGCGGCGGACATAAACATTTCTTTCCGCCCCGAAGGCGAAATAAACAGGGTTTTTATTGAAGACGGGGAAATTACCGGGGATATAAGGACGGCTCAAGTGTCGGCCCAGGCGTCCTTTGTGTCGTCCTTGCCGGGTGTGCGCGCCGCCATGCTGGTTAAGCAGCGCGCCCTTGGCATGGCGGGCAGTGTGGTAATGGACGGGCGCGATGTCGGCACTTGTATCTTCCCCGCCGCCCAGGTGAAAGTATTTTTGACCGCCGATAGCCTGGAAAGGGCGAGGAGGCGCTATGTTGAGCTTGTCGCCGGCGGGCAGACGGCCGAGCTTAAAGAATTGCAAAAAGAAATGGACGCCCGCGACAAAGCGGACAGCGAAAGGGCGATCGCGCCGCTAAAAAAGGCCGGCGACGCCGTAGAGATCGATTCGAGCAGGTTGAGCATCGGCCAGACGGTTGACCTTATAGTAGCGCTGGCAAAGGCAAAAGGGAAAACAGGGGAAAGTGTTTTATAGCATAGTGCGTTTCTTTCTTAATATAATATATCTGAGTTTTTTCCGGCTGACGGTAATCGGATTGGAGAACATACCGGAAAAAGGCGCGGTGATTATCGCCGGCAACCATGTCAGCCTGCTTGACCCGCCGACGCTCGGGGTAGCCTGCCGCAAGCGCCCGGTATGTTTCATGGCGAAAAGCGAGCTTTTTGCCAATCCTTTGTTTGCGTTCATAATAAAAAACCTGGGGGCTTTTCCGGTGAAAAGGGGAATGTCCGACCGCTCGGCGGTGAAAAATGCTCTGACAATATTAAGCGAAGGACGCGTTTTGGGAATGTTTCCTGAAGGCACGCGCAGCCAAAACGGACTTTTAGGGCGGGCGGGGCCGGGGATTTTTACCCTTGCCGGGCGCGCCGGGGTTCCCGTCGTACCGGCGGCGCTGTTAGGTACGGGAAAGATCGGTTTAAAAACGCCGTTTCCCAAGCTGAAAGTGGTTTTCGGGCGGCCGCTCTTTTTTCCCGACAAGGCTGCCGACAAATCTGTTTTGCAGGAACGGGCGGACCGGTTAATGCAGGAAATACAGTTTTTACTGACAATGCATCAAAACTCTGGGTAAATTCAATGCTATTCCCCGGCTAAAATCGTGACATCTTTGCGGCTGGTTTGCCACGCGGGCGAGGGCCGGACACCAGCCGTCCGTGGCGTGTCCGGCATTTATCCATCCTTGGATTGCACAAGCCTCGCCCCTGCAAATATTGCCTGCGTTTTGCGCCTTGCGGGGCGGCAAACCATCTCGCAAATCTTATTCGTGATTTTAGCCGGGTAACAGTATAAGATTGAAAAAAGGATTGATAATATATGGAAATTCTGCTGGCTAAAACCATGGGCTTTTGCCAGGGAGTAAAGAGAGCGGTGGGCATGGCGGCCGAGAGCGGCGCCGGTTCTTATGTTTTGGGTCAACTTACGCATAATCCGCAAGTAAATAAAATGGTTGCGGAAAAAGGCGTACAGATGACAAGATCACTCTACGGCCTGCGGGAGGGAAGCAGGGTGGTGTTTCGCGCGCACGGCGAGCCGCCCAACAGCTATCTTGTTGCCAAAAGCCGCCTCCTGGAGATTGTCGACGCTACCTGCCCGCATGTGAAAAACGCGCAGACGGCGGCGCAAAAGCTGGCTAAAGAAGACTTATGCGTGATTGTTATAGGCGATCCCCTGCATCCGGAAGTGATGAGCATCAAAGCTTGGGCGGGCGATAAGGCCGTGGTCGTTCAAAATGCCGCGGAGGTTGATAAATTGCCGGAAGAAGGCCGCTACGGCGTTATTTCTCAGACTACCTGCACGGACGAACTGTTCGATGAATTAAGCGCGCTTATTGCGCAAAAGGCCGCTGAACACAAAATTGTCAGGACAATATGCCCCGCGACGCGGGAAAGGCAGGCGTCCGCCGTAGAATTGGCGCAAAGTTCCGATGCGGTCGTGGTGGTCGGCGGCAGAAACAGCGCCAATACCAAAAAGATTAAAGAGATAGCAGAAAAGCATTGTAAAAATACTATCCTTGTTGAAACAGCGCAGGAGCTGTCAAAGGATATGTTTTTAAATACAAAAATTGTTGGCGTTACCGCCGGGGCGTCAACACCGGATTGGATAATTGAGGAGGTCGTAAAGGAAATGGAAGATATGGGAGAAATGCTTGAACAAAATGACGATGGGAAGAAAATGTCTTTAAATGCGGGCGATATTGTTCAGGGCAAGGTGGTCGGCGTAGGCAAAGACGAGGTGTTTGTCGATATAAATTATAAGAGCGAGGGGATAGTGCCCAGGGCGGAAATCGCCCTCAACCCGCCGGAAGACCTCAACCTTGCCGTGTCGCCGGGGGATGTCATAACCGTAATGACACTCGATCCGGATAAAGACGGCATCGTGCTTTTGTCAAAAGTTAAAGCCGACGCGCAAATGGCGCTCGAAAAATTAAACACAATTTATGAAAACAAGGAAACAATAAATGTTTTTGTTGACGCGGCGGTAAAAGGCGGTGTTACCTGCGAATTATCCGGGCTGCGCGGATTTATTCCGGCCTCGCATCTCGGGCTGGAACGGGTGGA
>JAISPA010000234.1 GCA_031275255.1 Acidaminococcales bacterium
ATTGGCAGGTTTTTCACCTTGCCTTGCCTGTTTTTTTCCAAAGACCTCAACTATTGCTTTTTAATCAGTAGTTTCTTAAATTTTTTTGAAACCATATTTTCAAAATCATTCCTCCCAAACATAATTAAACGGCAGTTCCCGGCTTTAAATTCCACATTTGGCTCTCCATTCCAATCTGTTTCAAATCCAATAATATCCCGATAAAAATTTACCATTTTTTCCATATTGTTTACAAAAAGCCCGATACAATATATTTCCATTGCTTTCGCCTCCATTTAAAACATTATTTTTTTGTCAAGTGCTTTTGCGCCGCATGGACGCGGCGCACGCATAAATTTCAATTTTTATGTCGCATAACGTTCCGGCTGTATATGACGTTTGGGGCGGGTAATAGGGCATTGCGCATAACTTCTATATAGACGCACCTTTTCGGCGCGAGCGCGTGCTTTTTGTTTTCCGCTGCGGCAAACAGTTTCCGTGTGTCCCTCTGACCGGTATGCCTGGGCAGCCGGGGCGGCGTTTGGGACGGGGATTCGTATTTCGGCTTTTAGCTTTTCAGCGCTTTTGCAGCAAAAATTCTACCGCTTCTTCGAGCCAATCCAGGGGCGGGCGTTTTTTGGGCCGCTTGATTTTTATGCTGATCGGCGGCCCTTGCCGCAGGGCAGCCGCGTAACGGGCGGACATGGCCATGGCCAGCAACGTTTCCGGGTTTACGGACGCTTTTTCGGCAAAGATTATTTTTGCTTCCAGCGCTTTCATGTTTATGGCTTTTATGCCCAATTTGCGGCAATGGCCGCGCAGGAGGGCAAGGCGCAGAAGGTTTTGCGCGGGCGGCGGCGGTTCGCCGAAACGGTCGGTCATTTCCGAGAATAGTTCCAGAAAGTCGCAGCGTTCGTTTACGGACGGCAGGCGCTGGTAGACGTCCAGTTTATGGCCGGGGTCGTCGATGTAGTCGTCGGGAAGGTAGGCGTCCACCGCCAGGTCAAGGGACGGGTCGGCGGCCGCCTCGACCGGCGCCGGCGCTTGCGACAGTTCGTTTATGCTCTCTTCCAGCAGGCGGCAGTAAGTTTCAAAGCCGACGCTGATGATGTGCCCGTGCTGCTGCGGACCCAGTATGTTGCCCGCGCCGCGTATTTCGAGGTCGCGCATGGCGATGCGCAGACCGGCGCCCAGGTCGCTGAAATCGCGTATCGCTTGCAGGCGTTTTTCCGCGATTTCGCTGAGGATTCTGTCCGGGGGATAGAAAAACCAGGCGTAGGCCAGCCGGCTGGAACGGCCGACCCGGCCGCGCATCTGGTAAAGCTGCGACAAGCCGAAATTTTCCGCGCCGTGAACGATGATCGTATTGGCCAGCGGAATGTCGAGGCCGTTTTCGATGATGGAGGTGCATAAGAGAACGTCGAAACCGCCCTGGTAAAATTCCAGCATGACCGCTTCCAACAGGTCTTCCGGCATTTGCCCGTGCGCTGTTTTTATTGATATGCCCGGCACGAGTTTTCGCAGGTTCTCCGCAACGCGCTCAATGTCGGCGACGCGGTTGTATACGTAATATACGTAGCCGCCGCGCCGGATTTCGCGCAGTATCGCCTGGCGCACGAGTTCATCGCTGTATTCTGATACGTAGCTTTCCACCGGCAGCCGGTCTTCCGGCGCGGTTTCAATGATGCTCATGTCGCGCGCGCTGACCAGCCCCATATGAAGGGTGCGCGGGATCGGCGTCGCCGACATGGACAATACGTCGATGCTTTTGCTCCAGCGTTTGATTTTTTCTTTCTGGCCCACGCCAAAGCGCTGTTCTTCGTCTACTACCAAAAGGCCGAGATTTTTGAAGTTTATGTCGTTTTGCAAAAGGCGGTGGGTACCGATGACGATGTCCACTTCGCCCCTGGCGGCGGCGGCCAATACCGCGCGCTGTTCTTTGGGCGAGCGGAAGCGGCTGATCATTTCGGTGTTGATGCCAAACGGGCGCATGCGTTCGCTGAAGGTGAGCAGGTGCTGCTGCGCCAGTACGGTGGTCGGAACCAGAATGGCAACCTGTTTGCTGTCCATTGCCGCTTTGAAAGCCGCCCGCAGGGCGACTTCGGTTTTGCCGTAACCGACGTCGCCGCACAGGATGCGGTCCATGGGATAGGGCTGTTCCATGTCGCGTTTGATTTCTTCAATGGCACGCAATTGATCCGGGGTTTCTTCATAGGGAAAGGCTTCTTCAAATTCTTTCTGCCAGACGGTGTCGGGGGAAAAGGCGTGCCCCGGCAGCAGTTTGCGTTCGGCCTGCAAACGCAAAAGTTCTGCCGCCATTTCCGTTACAGCCGCCCGGGCGCGTCCGCGAACGCGGCTCCAGTCGGCGCCGCCCATGCGGGACAGGCGCGGCGCCTGCCCTTCCGCGCCGATATATTTTTGCAGGGTTTGCACTTGGTCTATGGGTACGTAGAGTTTATCGTCGCCGGCGTAACGAATCAGTAGGTAGTCGCGGGTCGCGCCGCCGGCGGTGAGGGATTCGCTGCCCGCGTAGCGGCCGATGCCGTGTACGGAGTGGACGACGTAATCGCCCGCTTTTATTTCGGAAAAATAGCGGATAGCCTGGCCGGGCGCTTTTTTGGCCAAACGGCGTTGTTTCATTACGCCGAAAAGATCCTGCTCGGTGATCAGCAGCCAGTTTTCGCCCGCAAATTCCATGCCGGCGGCCAGACCGCCGGTGATGACGAGAACTTTGTTTTTCGGCCGGGGTTCGCCGTCCGGCCAAAAGACGGACGGTATTCCCAAATCGGAGAGGGTCTTGGCGATGCCGGCGGCTTTGTCGGCGCTGCCCATGCTGACGATGGGCTGTACGTTTTGAGCCAGGTGTTTTTTCAGGTCTTCGGACAGGATGCCCCACTGCCGGTGATAGGGGGGGATGGCGCGTATGTTTGCCCGGACGGGGCGCGCGGTTGGAAATGTTTCCGAAGGCAGGGCGCAGAGGGAGATAAAACCGGGGAAGGCGTCGATTATATTTACAAGCTGTTGCCAGGAGAAGGTCCGGGCGAAGGAGTGGGAATCGTTGTCAGGCTGAAGGTCAAGCCGCTCTTTCAGCCGGGCCGGTTCGTCGATGATAAAGAGGGCCGTATCCGGCAGATAATCAAGCAGGCTGGCGGTTAAAGGAAGGTCGGCCGGGCGGGTGAGGGCGGGAATCACGGTTTCTTTCAGGTTCTCCAGGGAACGCTGGGTTTCAACGGAAAAGGAGCGGACGCTTTCTATTTCGTCGCCAAGCCACTCAATGCGCAGGGGCAGAGGGTGGGTGGGCGGAAAGATGTCGATTATGCCGCCGCGCACGGAAAATTGCCCCGGCGCGTCTACAAGGGCGGAGCGTTCATAACCGGCGGCGTGGAAAGCGGCGGCGACGTCGTCCATGCCGCGGGCGGCGCCGGCGGACAGGGCGACGCCGCTGTTAAAAAGTTCCTGCGGCGCCTCCAGCGGCTGCGCGAAGGCTTCCGCGGTAACAATGACTATCCTGCGCCGGCCGGCGCGCAGCCGGCGCAGGACAGCCAGCCTGGCCGCGGTTAT
>JAISPA010000249.1 GCA_031275255.1 Acidaminococcales bacterium
TTGGCTCGTCGGCCAGTATTATCGGCGCTTCGCCGACCAGCGCGCGTGCTATCGCCACCCTCTGCTGCTGGCCGCCGGACAATTGCTGCGGGCGGCGGGCGCGGAACTCGTCAAGCTGGGTAAGGTACACCACCTGGTCGATGAGTTTTTTTTGCTCGGCGGACGGTACTTTTTTCATGTTAAGCCCAAAACGGATGTTTTCCTCCACCGTCATGTGCGGAAAAAGAGCGTAATGCTGAAAAATCATGTTGACGTTACGCTTGTAGGGCGGAAGTTTTGTTACGTTCCGCTTGTCGATATATATTTCGCCCTGGGTGGGCGTTTCGAGGCCGGCGAGCATACGCAGCAAAGTAGTCTTGCCGCAGCCGGACGGGCCGAGCAGGGTAAGGAACTCCCCGTTGTTCACGGTAAGGTCAAGGTGGGGGATGACAACGGTATTGTCAAATTTTTTTTGCAGCCCCTGGATGCTGATCATAGCGTTCTTGTCAGGCAATTATCACTCATCCGCCTTATAATGAGTTAAGTAATACTTTATTTGCACTCAAACTTAATGCTTATCGCTTTTTATAATATTAAAGCATTTTATAGGAATATGCAAGGTTTTTTCACAAATTGCCGCTTTGGGTATTTCGCTTTTACGATAGCGTTTGGTAAAGCAGGAATTTGCCCGCCGCAGCCGAATTATCATTAACGGGCAAAGAAAGTTTTTGCTTTCGCGGCTGCCCGGAAAACTTAAAAATTGGCGCGGAGGGAAATTTTGCAAAATATTTTTGAATGTTTCCAGGGAAACAATGGCAAGGAAATAACCGAGGAATTGTTCCGTCTGAAAGAAGGGCGGGTGGCAAGGATAATATCCACCGGGCAAAAATCCGCTCCGGGCTTTTGGTATGAGGAAAAGGAAGACGAATGGGTAATCGTCCTTTTGGGCGAAGGGGAGATAGAATGGCCGGACGGACGCAGAAAATTTTTAAAGGCGGGGGATTGGCTGTTCCTCCCGGCGCTGGAAAAACATCGCGTAGCGTATACCTCAGCTTGCCCGCCCTGCGTGTGGCTGGCGGTTTACGGAAAGGAAATTGAGCATGTTTAAAAATCTGCCGCGTATTTTTTTCGTATTGTTTATGCTGGCGTCCGCGACGGCCGTTTTCGCCGCCGGCGAAGCCGCGCGCCAGCCAGCGGCCGTGAAAACCGGCCTGGAAAGAATCGATGAATTTGCCGGCATATTCGCCGGCAAACGCATCGGACTCATCACCAACGCGACCGGAGTGGACAGCAACCTGAACGACAGCGCGAAAATTTTGGCCGGCAAAGTGAATCTGACGGCGATCTTTTCCCCCGAGCACGGCTACCTTGGGCAGACGGCGGCGGGCGGCGAAGTCGGCGCTTATTTCGACGAACGGCTGGGCGTGCCGGTGTACAGCCTGTACGGCGCGGTCAAAAAACCTACGGCGAAAATGCTGGAAAATATTGACCTGCTGGTGTTTGACATACAGGACATAGGCGTGCGCAATTATACCTATCTTTCGACTATGGCTTACGCTATGCAAGCCTGCGCCGAAGAAAAAAAGCAATTTGCCGTGCTTGACCGGCCCAATCCGCTTGGCGGCAAAATGGAAGGCCCGGTGCTTAAAGCGGGGTTTGAGTCTTTTATCGGGCTTTATCCCATTCCTTTCCGGCACGGGCTGACGCCGGGAGAGGCGGCGCTTTTTTACAACGGCGAATTCGCCATAGGCGTCGACCTCTTTGTAATTCCCCTTTCCGGCTGGAAGCGCGAAATGTATTTTGAAGAAACGGGCCTTCCCTGGATCATGACTTCGCCCAACATACCGACGCTTGACAGTGTGATAGGGTACGCGGCCACCGGCGCTTTCGCCGGCCTGGGCGTTACCAACGGGGTAGGCACGACCAGGCCGTTCGAGTTTGCCGGCGCGCCTTGGATAGACGCTTACCGGCTGGCGTATCTTGCCAACCGGGAGAACCTGCCCGGCGTCGTCTTCCGGCCGGCGGCTTTTACGCCTTCCTTCGGCGGCTACGCCGGCAAAACCTGCTACGGCGTACAATTGCATTTTACGGACAAGAAAAAGGCTAACGCGGTAGAGGCCGGCATCAGGCTGTTCTACCTCTTGCGCCAACTGGCGGGAGTGGATAAGATAGACGCCGGCGGCTCTGCCCGGATAGATAAAAATCTCGGCGAAAATTCGGTCTGGGACAATCTGCCGCTGGAAGAGCTGCTTGCCCGCTGGCGGGCGGAATGTGCGGCTTTCGCTGTAAAGGCAAAACCTTATCTTTTGTACGAATGGGGTGAAGATGCTGGTCATGCTGACAAGGGAGCTGATTGAGAAGATTTACGACGCGGCCAATTCCCAGCGCTGGAAAGATCATCTGCACCCGCATCAGGGGTTTACGGAGCTGGACAAACAGGCGCACAAGATGGTCATCGCCTATGTCCTGGCCAAATATGAGGAAAGCCCGGAAAACGCGGTCAACTGGCGCGCCCTGATCGAAGGCGGCCTGTTTGAGTTTTTGCATCGCACGGTCGTTACCGATATAAAACCGCCCGTCTATTATGAACTGATGCGCGGGAACGGACGGGAGATTGACGGTTGGGTAACCGGCCGGCTCCAGCCGGTGCTGCGTGGGCTGGGCGGCGGATTTTTTGACGCTTTCAGCGCTTATTTTGCCAAACCCCAACATTGCGCCCGCGAAAAACGCATACTGAAAGCCGCCCACTATCTTGCCACCAATTGGGAGTTCCGTATCATTTACCGCATGAACAAAGGCGTGGTGGTCGGCATCGAAGATACCCGGAAGGAGATTTTGTCCCAGATAAATGATTACAACGCTCTCGCCGGCGTGCAAAAAATGTCCGGGAACGGCAAAACGCGAAAATTCATTGACCTGGCCGGGCAGTTGCGTTTTCAAAAACGCTGGGCGCAGTCGCCGCGCATACCGGAAACTTCCGTCATGGGGCACATGCTGATCGTTGCCGTTTTTGGTTATTTTTGCGCCCGCGCGCTCGGCGCCTCCGACGCGCGGATCGTCAACGACTATCTGTGCGGGCTATTCCATGATCTGCCGGAAGTGCTGACGCGCGACATCATATCGCCGGTCAAGCGCTCGGCGACCGAAATTGAGGATAAAATCAAAAAAATAGAAAGCGGCTACATGCGGGAAAAAATATTTCCGCTGCTGCCGGCAGCCTGGCACGGCGAATTAAAATATTTCACCGAAAATGAATTCGACACACGCTGCATTAAAAACGGCGCGCCGCAAAAACTGGAAGGAGATTTCGTTATACCGCCGGCATATGACCGCCCTGAATTAAAACCGGTAGACGGGGTGGTATTAAAATGCTGCGACAACCTGGCGGCGCTTATCGAAGCCGTATTGTCCTACAAACACGGCGTTTTTTCCGATCATTTGTACACGGCCGTGATGAACATAACCAAAAGCATTTCCGGCCGGGGCGCGGACGCCGACGCGAAAATAGCCGCCGCCGGCCTTGACTTTCCTAAGCTGATCGATGAATTTTCCCTGATTGAAGAAATCAAAAAAAACCACCAGGCGCGTTTTCATTATCTGGATTGAAATAACCGCGGCTTGACCGGCGGTCGTGTTATATGTTAGAATTCTTGCCATAAAGCGCACTGTAACAAATATGTACAAAAGCAATCAGCAATCTTGCCGGGAGGATTTCACAATGACAGTTGCAACCGCGCGGCGCATGGACAAACTCGGCCGCTCAGAGATTCGCGAAATATTGAAGCTGACCCTCAAGCCCGACATCATAAGCTTTGCCGGCGGGCTGCCCGCACCGGAACTTTTCCCGGTGGAGGAAATAAAAAGCGTAACGCAAGATCTTTTAAGCCGGCACGGGCGGCAGGTACTGCAATATTCCACCACGGAGGGTTTTTATCCTTTCCGCGAAATCATCGCCGCCCGCGCGAACGACAACTTTCAGACAAAATTGACCGGCGATGATATTACGATTGTTACAGGCTCGCAGCAGGCGCTTGATTTGGCCGGAAAGATATTTATCGACGAAGGTGATGCGGTCCTCTTGGAAAGCCCTTCCTACCTGGGTGCGATTAACGCTTTCAAGCCTTACGGGCCGCGCTTTGCCGAAGTTGCCATGGACGAGAACGGCATGATCCCGGCAGAACTGGAAAAGACGCTTAAAGCGGTCGGGCGGGCAAAGCTGCTCTATATGACGCCTGATTTTCAAAATCCCACCGGGCGCACTCTGTCATTGGAGAGACGCAAACATATTATTGAAATAATAAACAAATACAATTTACCGCTGATTGAGGACAACCCCTACGGCGAACTGCGTTTTGAAGGCGAGAGGCTGCCTGCGCTCAAGGCGCTGGACACCAAAGGGCTTGTCATCTATAACGGGACGTTTTCCAAGATTTTATCGCCGGGGCTCCGGCAGGGCTATGTGGCGGCCGCCCATGATTTGCTGGAACTTTTCATCACGGTAAAGCAGTCAAGCGACCTGCACACGAGTGAACTCAACCAGCGCATCGTTTATGAATACCTGCTAAAATATGACATCAAGGAGCATATAAAGCGCCTTATCGCTTTGTACAAAAGCCGTCTTGACGCCATAATAAAAAGCATGGAAGAAGAATTTCCGCCCGAGGTCAGCTTTACCCGGCCGGAGGGCGGCCTGTTCCTGTGGGTCGTCCTGCCCGAAAAAATCGACGCCGGCAAACTTTTGGTCAAATGCCTTGAAGAGAAGGTCGCTTTTGTACCAGGGTTTTCCTTTTATCCCAACGGCGGGCAAAGAAATACGCTGCGGATCAATTATTCCAACATGCCGGAAGACAGGATAAAAGAAGGAATAAAAAGACTGGCGGCGGTGTTCCGAAAAGCTTTGAAGGCATAATTTTTAAAACGTATTCAGGCGTAAATTATGGCCGCCCGTTTAGAGGCGGCCATAATTTACGCCTGAAAGACAAATCAATGATTATAACTGGGCCGACCTGCCTGTAAGGATGGGATTTCGGAGCGGGTCAGCTATGATCAACCTTTTTTGAAGACGCCCAGCGGAGCGCCCAGCGGCCAGAATTTGCGGCCGTAAAATTTGTTCAGGAAAGTGGCGCAGCTGGCGTATAAAGAAATAACGGAAGTAGCGGCTTCCGCGAAAGCGGCCAGGCTGTGCGCCCAATGAACACCGCCGCCGATGCTGTCGATAGCCAGGCCCAAGAGCAGCAAATCAATAAATACCATATCAATAAATAAAGTCCGGTTGGTTTCGGCGGCGGCAATGGTGCCGGCGACGGCGAACACGAAATAGGCGAGAAAAGCGTACCCGATTTGATGCCCGTCAACCTGTTTGACCAATTCGGGGCCAAGGGCGCCGGTGGCGATCAGCCAGCTCATGGCCACGCCCAACCAGAAAAACCCAAACGCGCCGAATATCGTCGCGCCGAAAATATTGTTGTGATTAAAATCGTAAACGGATGCGTAAAGCTGCGCGATTGCGCCAAGAAAAATTGCCCAGGGAATAACAAAAGAAAGTCCGGTGGTTATGCCAAGTTTTTGCGAAGAAGCGACCGCTGTTACCACTGCCAGGCCTAACAGTCCGATTGCCGACGGATCGGCCACCACTATCTGAACCTTGCGCTCAATTGAATCGCTCAAATACCTTCCTCCTTAATTTGCAAAATTTTCTAATGCGTCAATCTGCCAAGCAAGCGCATTATCATTAGTAATGTAATATAAAAACAAATTTCTGTCAACGGTAATTTATCGGCCAGGTGGTTATTGGTCGTCTATGACCTTTCGCCGAATTTTAGCCGTCCATGGCCTTCGAAGGTTCGGCAAGGATTTCGGGCAAAGCAGTGCGGCAAATCAGCCGCAAAAATGCCGCGATTTCAGCCGGAGAACAGTATAAATGCTTCCATTTTGCTTTCGTTGTGCTATGATTGACTTTACCCATCCTGTGCCGCCTCCGTTGCTTTGTTGTCTTGCAACTTTAGTGTAGCGGATTTTCGGCCTGGATGGGTCTTTTTTATTTGCTTGGGCAAATTTATATTTTGCAACTTACCTAACCCCTACCCTTGCCTAAGCTGTGGAAATACAAGGATGGGTGGATGGGCAACCCTATGGGAAGCTTGCTGCATTTGATATTGCAATTGACTGCAAAATAAAAATTATTAATGTTTATTTTTTTAACATATTGAATTGGTGCGGGAGAAGGGACTTGAACCCCCACGCCTTGCGGCGCCAGATCCTAAGTCTGGTGCGTCTGCCGTTCCGCCACTCCCGCAAATACGCCGTGCGCTTTGCCGCTTTCCGGAAAAGTCCCTGTTGCGCCGTTTATGTTATTTCGCCTGTATTTACACAGAAAAATGGTGATCCACCCGCGACTCGAACGCGGGACACCCTGATTAAAAGTCAGGTGCTCTACCGGCTGAGCTAGTGGATCGGGAAAGTACACAGAAGTATTATATAAGAAGGCAATAATCTTGTCAAATATTTTACGCCGTCAGTCCGTGTCTTGAAAATTGCAAGTTAAATTGCCCGCGATAGTTTTATCCGCTTACACTAAGCTGTCCTGTGTTTTCAGCGCGGGCGGCAC
>JAISPA010000292.1 GCA_031275255.1 Acidaminococcales bacterium
GGAACAGTATTATCCGCCTTGCAGGAGGGCGCATATCCCGCGCGCGGCGTCTTGGGCGGCGAACGGCTTTCCCGCCGCCAGGCGTCCATTATTTCCCGCATGGCCAGCAGCCCTTCTCCGCCGCCGCTCATAACGCAAATAAAAGCGTCAAGCGAAAAACCTAATTTTTTTCGCAGGTTTTCTTTATCGCCGGCGCCGGCCGGGCAGAACTCCCGCCCCACCGGTATGCCGGCATCCCATATCGCCTGGTTCGGCCTCATATCCGCCCGGTAGTCTGTGAACATTTCCTTGTCGGCGCCGATGTAGACGTCCACTTCGTCATATATCCACCATCGGTGCATGGCGTAATCGGTGATTACGCCAAAAAGCGGTATGTTTTTTCCGCTTTCTTTTTTATACAGCGCCGTTACGCCGGCGGGCGTGAAATGGGTGGCAATCACGGCGTCCGGCGCTTCCCGCTCGAAAAAACGGCGCGCACCGGCGTAAAACAGCTTGTTCACAAAAGAGCGCAGGAAAAGGGATCTGCCTTTGTCCCCCCATTTATACAAAAAATCATAGCTTGCCGGCCAAATTTTAAGCAGTCCTATATATATTCCCAAGAGTAATTTGCCGAATATTTCAGGCGCGAAGTCAAAAACGTCGCCGTCCGCGACTTCAACGCCGCCGCACGCTTCCAGTTCGCGTTTGAGCGCACCGGCAGCTTTCGCGTGACCCGCGCCCACCGGGGCGGAAAGTATGAGTATTTTCTTTTTTCCGTCATATCCGGGCAAAACCATTTTGCCGCATTGCCCCCGGTAATTTTTTTATTGCACACAAACACATTTATATGTATCATATATATGTGCAATTTTGCAACAGTTAATTTCGCGGTTCTATCTTCCCGCGGCGGCAATTCTATGAAAACAGCCGTCCGCCGCGGCCGGCGGCAAGGTTATCACCGGGCAAGTACCTTGTAGCACCTAAAGGTTGTCAGCGAACGGCGAGGATTTTTTCGCCGGGCAAGGCGCAAAATGCAGGCGAATCCGCATAATGCCTGCTTTCCTTGGCGCATTCGGCATTTGGCCGTCCATGGCCTTCAAAGGTTCGGCGAGGCTTTGCAGCACCGCCCGGCGGGAAAAAGACCGGCGTTTGGTAAACTTTTAGGCGTTACGGGGCGCTATCCCTCTCCGGCGGGGCAAGCCCGCCTAACCGGAAACTGGCCATAGTTCGCCCTAATACTGTTCCCCGGCAGCAAACAGCGCAAATATATTGATAAGGAGCTGTATGGTATTTCGGAAAACTGAAAATATCATACGAAACGGACATGAAAGAGCGGCTATCCCCAACAAGCTTCGATATACCGTCAGAATTGATCAAAAGCGGGTTTTACACCGACGCTTATTTTTTGCGCACGGCGGAAATATTAAAAGCGGCCAACCATCATCCCACCGTGTTGATGCAGGTTTTTCAGCGCGAACACAGCGTGCTTTGCGGCGTGGACGAGGCCATCGCCGTGCTGAAAACGTGCGCCGGGGGACCGTTGAAAATCAAGGCGCTTTATGACGGCGACGAAATTGAGCCTTGGGAAACGGTTATGACCATTGAAGGCGACCTGGCTGATTTTACCTATCTGGAAACGATTTATTTGGGTATTCTGGCCAGGCAAAGCAAAATCGCCACCAACGTCAGGCGCGCCTTCGAGGCCGCGGGCGGCAAAACCGTGCTTTTTTTCGGCGCCCGCTACGATCATTACCTGATGCAAAAAGGCGACGGCCACGCGATAAAAATAGGCGGCGGCATTGGCGTGTCCACGGACGCCAACGGCTTTCTCGGCGGCAAAAAAGGCCTCGGTACCATACCGCACGCGCTTATCGCCGCTTTCGGCGGCGATACGGTTAAAACCGCGCAGGCTTTCGACCGGTATATCGACAAAGCGGTCAATCGCACCGCCCTGGTAGATTTTGACAACGACTGCGTAAACGCTTCCCTGGCCGTGGCGCGCGAGTTAAAAGAAAGGCTTTTCGCCGTCCGCCTGGACACTTCCGGCAATCTTGTGGATAAATCAATCATTCCGCAGATGGGCGTTTTTACACCCAACGGCGTTTGTGCCGAATTGGTGCAAAACGTTCGGGCAGCCTTGGATAAAGAAGGGTTCTGGCACGTAAAGATCATGGTTTCCGGCGGTTTTACGGCGGAAAAAATCGCCGAGTTTGAAAAAAACAAGGCGCCGGTCGATATATACGCTGTCGGCAGCACTTTTTACGACAAAAACATCAATTTTACCGCGGACGTAGTGCTGGTAAACGGACAGCCTGCCGCCAAGGCGGGACGTTCCTACCGCCCCAACCCCCGGCTTGCGGATGTGTTCTGAGCAGGGCGCGTTGGCACTTACAGGCGGGAAACAGTATCAAAGAACGTCAAAGTCCGCGCGCGCGAGCGGCAGCCATTTTCTCTCCGCCAGCAGGAAAAGGGCCGCCAGCGGTTCTGTTATCTTTTGGCCGGCAAAATACCGCCTGAATGTTTCTATCTGATATTTACCGCCGATTTCGCGCCAATTGGTGAAAGTATAGCCAGGCAGGTATTTGCCTGCCCTTTCGGCGTCGCGCCAAAAGCTCTCCGCCGCCGTGCCCCGCCCGTTTTTCTGCCAGATTATATAGTCCGGGCGGAAATTTTTTTCCTGGTACAAAATAATGTCCGTTTTCAAAGTTTCCTGCGCGGCCGGCCAGGCATCCGGCAATTTTT